>DAOVJP010000030.1 GCA_030673205.1 Thermoplasmata archaeon | reverse complement strand
TGAACATAGACGGCCACTCCTACACAGTGAAAGCAAAAGAGCTCAAACCTGGCCTCATACAGATCCAGCACGAGGGAGAGGCACATAAGTTCGTGGTATCCACGAACAAAGAGGAGAGACATGTGTTCCTCAAAGGAGGTGTGTTCAAACTCAACCGGGTGGAAAGCGCCGATCCTGGCGAACCGGAGGAAGAGCAAGGAGACTTGAACTCACCCATAACCGGCAAGGTCGTGAGTTTGAAGATAAAGGAAGGGGAGATGGTGGAGGAGAAACAGACCCTCATGGTCCTGGAGGCCATGAAAATGGAATACCAGATCAAGGCCCCATATCCTGGAGTGGTGAAGAAGATCTATTTCGAAGAGGGAAAGGCCGTGGAGATGGGCACCCTCCTGATGGACTTGGAAGAGGAGAAGAGGCCTGATGAATAGGAAAAAGATGCAGAGGTGGTGAGATGGATACAATAGTCAGCAAGATAGACCCGAACGACCCGGATTTCAAGGCCAACGAAGAGCACTACAACAAGCTGGTCAACGACCTCAACGAGAAACTGCACTGGGCAAGGATCGAGAGAAAGGAAAGCTCTGTGGAGAGGCATCGTTCCAGGAACAAGATGCTGGCCCACGAGCGAATAGAGGCGCTGCTGGACCCGAACACGCCTTTCATGGAACTCGGCGCCCTGGCGGCATATGACATGTACAAAGGCCAGGCACCCTCCGCCAGCATGATAACCGGCGTCGGCATCGTACACGGCAAGGAGGTGTTGATAATAGCCAACGACGCCACCGTGAAGGGAGGCACCTATTTTCCAATGACCATCAAGAAACATCTGAGGGCGCAGGAGATAGCCATGGAGAACCATCTTCCCTGCATATACCTCGTTGATTCAGGCGGCATCTTTCTTCCGGAACAGGCTAACACCTTCCCGGACAAAGAGCACTTCGGCAGGATATTCTACAACCAGGCCAATATGTCAAAGGACAACATACCTCAGATAGCATCGGTGATGGGCTCCTGCACCGCAGGCGGTGCATACGTGCCAGCCATGTCGGATGAGACGATCATAGTCAAGGATAACGGCACCATCTTCCTCGGCGGGCCGCCACTGGTCAAGGCCGCCACCGGAGAGGAGGTCACCGCGGAGGAGCTTGGGGGAGCGGATGTGCACTGCCGTGAGTCGGGTGTGACGGACCACTATGCCCGGGATGACAAGGAGGCCATACGCATGGTCAGGAACATCGTGGAGAACCTCAACCCCCGGCCAAAAACATACATAGAGGCTTCGGAGCCCGAAGAACCCGCCTACGATCCGAAGGAGATATACGGCATCATTTCCAGGGACTCGAGGAAGCCGTTCGAGGTGCGGGAGATCATAGCGAGGACAGTGGACGGGAGCAAGTTCCACGAGTTCAAGGCCCTCTATGGCACCACCCTCGTCTGCGGATTCGCACGCATAATGGGCTACCCCGTGGGAATACTGGCAAACAACGGCGTATTGTTCTCCGAGAGCGCTATGAAAGGCACCCATTTCATAGAATTGTGCTGTCAGCGCAAGATACCCCTAGTGTTCCTCCAGAACATAACGGGATTCATGATAGGAAAGAAATATGAGTCAGGGGGAATCGCCAAGGACGGCGCAAAGATGGTCATGGCCGTGGCCAACGCCAGCGTACCCAAGTTCACGGTCATAATAGGCGGCAGCTTCGGCGCAGGGAACTATGGCATGTGCGGACGCGCCTACGCCCCCCGGCAGCTGTGGATGTGGCCCAACGCCAGGATATCCGTCATGGGCGGGGAGCAGGCCGCCAATGTGCTGCTGACCGTAAAACGGGACCAGCTCTGGTACAAGGGCAAACAGATGACGGAGGAAGAGGAGAAGGCGCTCACCGAGCCCATACTGGAGAAATACGAGAAGGAGGGAAGCCCCTACTACAGTTCGGCTAGGATATGGGACGACGGCGTCATCGACCCCCTGGACACCAGGATGTTGCTGGGGCTGGGAATATCCGCATCTCTAAACGCGCCTATACCTGATCACAAGTTCGGCATATTCAGAATGTGAGCCTGGTCAAGGAGACCATAGAGCCACCGTCGTTACGTTCGTCTAAGAACGCAAGAGCCGATGGCCGCTCCCCTCCGGCGCCCATAGCCAAGAGGGAACTTGAACGCCGATAGCATCATTTTTAACCCCCATCTCCATCCAGGGGCCGTGATCCCATGTACATAAAGCAACTGGACAAAGACCTTCCCGCATTGTGGTTCGAGGACGGCGTGGTGCATTTCATAGAACAGCGCAAGCTACCCCTAGAACTGTTATTCCACGAGACCCGCACGGCCGAGGAGACGGCAGCGGCGATAACGGACATGATAGTCAGGGGAGCACCGGCCATAGGCGCCGCCGGAGCCTTCGGGATGGCACAGGCCTGGCTTGCGAAGGAGGGAAGGGAGGAGGCGACCAAGCTCATCAGCGATGCCCGTCCCACGGCGAAAGACCTGTTCACCGCTGTGGATGAGATGGAAAAGGTGTGGACGGATGGAGGGGATGTGGTCAAGGCATCCCTAGAATATACCGCGAAGGTGGTGGAGAAATGCCGCCTCATCGGTGAGCACGGTGCGGAGAGGATAAAGGATGGAATGAAGCTCCTCACACACTGCAACGCAGGTGCACTGGCCACCGTGGACTGGGGCACCGCGCTGGCCCCTATGCGGGCGGCCCACAGACAGGACAAGAACATCTTCGTATGGGTCGATGAGACCCGGCCCTGGCTCCAGGGCTCCAGGCTCACCGCGTGGGAGTTGTATCAAGAGGGAATAGAGCACGCCATAATAGCAGACAACGCCTCCGGACACTACATGCACCTGGGGGAGGTGGACATGATCATAGTGGGGGCCGATAGGATAGCGGCGAACGGAGATGCGGCGAACAAGATAGGCACTTACGAAAAGGCGGTGGTGGCGAAGGAGAACGACATCCCATTCTATGTGGCGGCGCCGGATACCACCTTCGACCTGGGAACCAACACAGGCAGGGACATCCCTATAGAGGAGCGGGAGGGCGCGGAGGTCCTGGAATACGCTGGAAGCCGGGTTGCTAATCCCGGTTCTGAGGCGAAGAACCCGGTGTTCGATTACACCCCCCACAGGTATATCACTGGGTATATCACCGAATATGGCATAGTAAAAGACTTATCCCAACTCCCCCTATGAACCCTGCTAGGAGACGACTTTCATGCCCAATGGACAAGATAGCCGAGATGCGCGTATTACCCTAGGTGAGCTAATAGCTAGGAACGGCAGAGCCCGTGGCGACCGCCCAGCGGTGCACGATGGCACCCGACGGCTAACCTATTCAGAGCTGTGGAACGAGGCAGACCGCTATGCCATAGCCCTGGCCAACATGGGAGTGGTTGCGGGGGACAAGATAGGGATATGGATGCCAAATGGCGCGGAATGGATGGCCACCTGGTATGGGAACGCGCGCCTTGGGGCGGTGACCGTACCCATGGACACATGGTACAAACCCAACGAAGCCGAATATATCCTCAAACACAGCGGGGCCGTGGCGGTGGTGGTGGCTAGCAAGTTCGGCTCCAGCGACTACAGGGAAATGTTGGATAGCATCAAGGGTAACCTGCCCGACCTCCGGCACATAATAGTGATGGGAGAGCCGTGGGAGGGGAGCATTGGATGGGAGGAATTGCTGTCAGAGGGAGATCTAGCACAGCGCCCCATGCTGGAAGAGAGGGCAAAGGAGGTGGGGCCGGATGACCTGGCGTTCGTACTCTATACATCTGGGACCACTGGCAAACCGAAGGGCGCCATGCTCACCCACCATAACATAGTCCACAACGCATATCAGGTGGCGGGTCAACTGGAGGCCAGTGAAGAAGATATCTTCCTCTTGCCCGTCCCATTCAGCCATTGTTTCGGGTGTGTGATGGGCATAACCGGGGCGGGCAACTATGGGGCCAGCATAACATGCCTCACCGGCTTCGACCCCATAAAGGTCATGGACCGCCTGCAGGAGGAGAAGGCCACCATCATCTTCGGAGTCCCCACAATGTTCATACGGGAGCTCTGGATGGTCGAAAAATGGAATTATGATCCGAGCAGTTTGAGAACGGGCATAATGGCTGGCGCCGCATGCCCAGCGGAGACCATGCTCGAGGTAAGGACCACCATGCACTGCAATGTTCTGATAGCATATGGTCTCACCGAAGCCAGCCCGGTGGTGACCATGACAGACCTGGATGATCCGGACCACATAAAGGCCGAGACCGTCGGCAAGACGCTCCCCGATATCGAGGTGCGGATAGTGGACGAGGCCCGGAGACCAGTGGTGGATGGCGAGGTGGGGGAGTTGACATGCAGGGGATACAACGTGATGATGGGCTATTACAACATGCCCGAGGAGACCAAAGAGACCATAGACAAGGACGGATGGCTGTACAGCGGCGACCTGGCCACCAGGGATGAGGATGGCTATATCCGCATCGTGGGGCGGAAGAAGGATATGGTCATAGTGGGCGGCTTCAACGTCTATCCCAGGGAAATAGAGGAATATCTTCAGGAGCACCCCAGAATAGGCGAGGTGACCGTTGTGGGGGTGCCGGACCCGGACCTGGGAGAGGTGGTGGCTGCTATTGTGATACCAACCCCTGGAACGGATATCACTGGCCAGGAAGTGATCGACCATTGTTATGGCCAGATAGCAAGCGCCAAGGTCCCACGGTATGTGTTCGTAGGTGGCGATATTCCCGTCAGCGGACGAGGCAAGGTCCAGAAGTTCATACTCAGAGATCGGTTAAGCGAGGAGATAAAGGAGAAGAGCATCCCCAAGATGGTGCCCACCGCTGTGAAAGGAGCGAAGAAGGGCAGAAATGGTCAGAAAGAGAATGGAGATAAAAAGAGACCAGAAAGAAACGATAGATCGAGCCGAAACGAGAACTAGACATAGGAGACAGTGATGAGATGCTAATGCCTCTGTGGGAACGCTTCATAATAGCACTAGTTGCTTCGCTACTTCTTTCCTTTATCACCAAGAGGTCCGGGGTGTTGAACACCCGCGGCGTGGTCTCCGCCTTCGTGATCGGCATCGTCATAGGCACATTCGGGGACACGTCCTGGCTCCTCATACTGTTGGTGTTCCTGATAAGCAGTTTCGCCGCCACGAAACGCAACTTCAGAAGGAAAAAGGAGATGGGAGTCCAGGAGGGAAAGAAAGGGGAACGGGGTTGGAAGAACGCCTGGTCCGCTGGCCTCATGCCTGTTGTGGTGGCCGTCTTCGCCTTCTTGGACACTCCTTTGCTGCCGCGGGAGGTGAGTGGGATCGTGTTCGTAGCCGCCATAGCCGCGGCGGCCAGTGATACCTTCGCCAGCGAGATGGGCATGTTGTTCCCGAATCCGGTTCTCATAACCAACCCCCGGAAGAGGGTGCCAATAGGAACCAATGGTGGGATAACGCCTATGGGAACCCTCTGGTCCTTCCTGGCATCCGCCCACATAGGCATCTGGGCCTACATACTGTTGACACGCTTCTCCGACACTCTCCCTCCCCCCGCCTATCCCACATCGGCGTTGTGGATGGAGTTCGCAATAATAATGGGCTTTGTGGGCTGCCAGATCGACAGCCTTCTCGGATCTCTCTACGAGAACCGCGGCAAGTTGAGCAAACACGCCGTAAACTTGATATCCACGGGGCTCGCTACACTGATAACCTGGATGGTGGTAATGTGGACGATATGAAAAAGATAGTTCTTTTTATATGCGATGGAATGGGAGACCTGCCTCACCCCTCCCTGGGGGGAAAAACGCCTCTTCAGGAGGCAAGCACGCCTCACATGGACGAGCTCGTGTCCCGCGGCCAGGGAGGCATAATGGATGTCATAGGGCCGGGGATAACCCCTGGAAGCGACACCGCCCATCTGAGCCTACTGGGATATGATGTGAAGGCCGTATACACCGGGAGAGGGCCTTTCGAGGCGGCAGGAGCCGGAATAGAGATACTGGAGGGGGATGTGGCATTCAGGTGCAATTTCAGTACTATCTCTTCGGATGGGCTTGTGCTCGACCGCCGCGCCGGGAGGATACGAGAAGGAACGAAAGAGATGGCCAGCGCGCTGGACGGACTTATGCTGGAGGATATAGAGGTCATATTCAAGGCGGGGGTGGAACACCGCGGCGCCCTGGTTTTCCGTGGACCCGGCCTCTCCGCATCCATATCGGATGTGGACCCGCATGAGATAGACAAACCCGTGCTGGTCTCCCAGGCCACCACACCCGAGGGGGAGAAGACCGCCAGGATACTCAACCTCTTCGTCCGGAAGAGCCAGGAGATACTGGAAGAGCACCCCATCAACATAGATAGGGAGGCACGAGGGAAAAAGCCGGCCAACATCATATTGCCCAGGGGTGGCGGGGTGGTGCCCCACATACTCTCCATGAGGGAACGGACGGGAATGAGCGTAGCTGGCGTAGCCGGGGTCACTCTGGTGAGGGGCGTTTGTAGGGCCGCCGGAATAGAGCTGATCCACGTCCCTGGAGCCACTGGAGGCCGCGACACGGATATGATGGGAAAGGCGGAGGGGGCTGTGAAGGCCCTGCAAAACCACGATATGGTGCTGGTGAACATCAAGGCTCCAGACACAGCAGGGCACGACAAGGAGCCCTTGGATAAGGTAGCGATAATAGAGTGTATTGATAAAGCCGTCGGAAGGCTCTTGGACACGATTCCAGAGGGAACGGTGGTCGCCCTTACTGCGGACCACAGCACGCCCTGTTCGGTGGGGGGACACACAGGCGATCCCGTGCCCCTGGCCATATTTGCCGAAGGGAACAGGAGCGATATGACGAAACAATACGATGAGATAAGCTGCTCCCACGGCGGGTTGGGAAGAATAGTGGGACGTGAACTAATGCCTATTATGATGAATATGGCGGGAAGAGCAGAAAAATATGGGGCCTAGTGTCGCCGTGCTTCTTACAGCGATCATGCCTCGATAAGCTCGTCCATCTCCTCGTCGCCGCCCCTGGCGCCGGTCTTGATGAAACCCGGGAAATAGCGTAGAACGACCACATCGCCTACGGCGCTCACCCATCTGAAGGGCACGCTGATGTTCACGCTCCCCTCCACCAATACTGGGTTTGGTCTCTCTATGAACAATCCGTCCAGCCTCTTCGCTTCAAGGTCCATTATGACATCTTTGACGTTGCCTACATAGATAGCGTCCGGTGTGTAAACCTCACAACCTATGACATCGGTGATCTCTTCCATCATGTGAATCCCAGGGGATATCAGAGGTGGGCGTATTTAAGCCTACCTACATCTCGAGCGTCTCCAACTCCTCCTCCCTTCTGCCACCTCCCCTTCTCCTCCCTCCGGCTCCCTACATCCCTCGTCCTTCCATCCCCTATCTCTCCACTTCCTCCTACCACCCCCTCTTCATCCCCTATCTCTCCACTTCCGCCCCTCCACGATCCCTATCTCCTCTCTCCTCTCTCTACTCCCTCTCCTTCGTGAACCCGTACAGCTCGTGCGCCAGCTGGTCTGTCTTATTCGCTTCCAAGAAGTCGCCGTGCGTTCTGGAACATCTTTTTGGCTGCATCAAGTGCAAGTTTGGCTGCCTCGGGGCTATAGGTCAGGCCGTAGTCGGCTTCGTGTCTGATGTCCATGCACATCTCCAGGTTCTCCGCCGCCTCTTCCTCTATCTCGCCTGTTTTGACATAGAGTTCTCTGAGGGCGATGATGAGACAGTAGTGGTTCTTCTCCCGGTATCCCTTTTGGAGGACCAACGCCTTTGCGGAGTGGAACATGGAATAGTAGGATTGGACGGAAGACCATTTACTATCTTCTCGAAGAAGACTGTCTTCGGCGTGCATCAGATCATATTCCGCGCTGTCCATCTCTTTCTGGACCATTTCGGGAGAGGCAAAGAACTTCAATATCCTCCTGTCCTTCAGGCATCTCTCGAACTCATTCATGTTTTTCCCTCCATATGACCATGCCTTTGTTCATCTCGTTGTAGAACGCCTTGTCCCGTCCCTTCAGTTCTATCAACTCGTGCGGGGCCAGTATGACGGGCCTCAGCCTTCTTCCGTTCAGATATTTAATCACAAGTGCTTTCTTTACATCCTCTGCTTCCTCGGTGACTACCAGGAGGTCGATATCGCTCTCCACGGTGTCCTTTCCGATGGAGCAGCTGCCGAACAGCACGATCTTCATGGACATATCCCTGATGTCTTCCACCAACGTGTTCAGTTCCAGGGTGTTCACGAATATCTTGAAATGGAACACTGCCGGGTTCTCTTCGTTCACGGTGTAGTATAGGTTTCGGCCGCTCTTCCTGCTTTTCACCAAACCCATGCCCCTAAGTCTTTTCGCGGCCTCGTGACAACCGCCTACACTGCCGTTGACCAGTTTGGCCAACTCACGGACATAGTATTCCTTGCCAGGGGAGCGGGCGAGGAGGGCGAGAACATCTATGCCCAAAGGCGTTAAGTTCATTTTTCCGAACATATGTTCATTTTTCCGAACCATAGGACTGCATTCCCGACATTCCTTATATAATTACCGCCCAACTGCCAACTTCGTCCCTACGCCTCCTACGCCCCCTACTCCCCCCTCTCCCCCAAGGTTCCGCGGCACCTCATCCAGCCTAGTCCCTTTTCCTTTCCTTCCGAACACGTGGTGGTTGTGTGCATGGGAGAACACCACCCCATTCCATGAGGAACGTCCCCCCAGCATCTCGAACTCGCCGCGGGCATACATATGGTAGTATCTTTGGAAGACCTGCCTGTCCAATTCCCGTGTCCAGGGTATGAGCACATCCCCCTCGGGAGCGTCGTTCTCCACAGGCATGGCAGTGGCGAACCTTGCTTGTTCCCTGGCCCATGTGGATACCAGCCCAATGCCCCCTGGCTTCAGCACACGCCACAGCTCTTCCATGGCCCTCGATCTGTCTTCCGGGCTGGGAAGATGGTGAAGTGCGGCAATGCAGACGACGCCGTCCATCTCCTCCTCAAAAGCCAGTTCTCTCGCATCCCCCACAACGAACTCCAAAATCAGATCTAGTTGTGCGGCCCGTTTGTTGGCCACATCCACCATCTCCGGGACCACATCCACCCCTATGACCTTGTGCCCGAGGCTGGCCAGATATATGGCGTTCCTGCCGTTCCCCGAACCGATATCCAATACCCTCGATCCAGGTGGAAGAAGAGAGGCATACCATCTTATCTCCGGCCACAACCCGTGTCGGGTCTTGTCGAAATGATGGGCTATCTGGGAATAGGTATCCATGACATAGGTTTGGAACCAGTCGGCCATGGAGGTTGATGGGCGGATGGCGTTAAGACCCTATCCCCCCTGTGCAAGCAACAAAATCCATATCCCCCTATCTCAATGTCCCTGTGTGAACCAGCTAATAGAACCCAGCGCCGAAGAGGCAGAGAGATTCCTTACCGAATCCTATGGTGACAGCGCCATACGGCCAGTGATGGTGATGGTGGGCCGCTGCACCGTGGAGTACAGTGGACGTGCCAAGAGTTTTCTGGGATCTGGGGAGAGGGTGGTGATAATGAAACCGGACGGCGTGATACTGGTCCACAGGATAGGAGGGAGGGATCCTGTGAACTGGCAGCCCCCCGGCACCTCCATCAGCTGGTGGGTGGAGGAGGGATTGGTGGTGGAGGCCGTTCATCACAAACAACAGGAGAGGATGGTATTGCGCTTCTCCCATCTGTCCATGCTCTTCTCCAAACCGCTTGAGGACGGGGGCACATTCTCCATGGTAGGGATGGAAAAGGACCTGGTGGATTCCATAGAGGAGGATCCGTCCATCATCGAAGAGGGGCTGGTGGTGGTGAAACGTGAGCAGGGCACCAAGAGCGG
>DAOVJP010000415.1 GCA_030673205.1 Thermoplasmata archaeon | reverse complement strand
GATGGGAGGTGAGCATGGCATTGGGGGCTACAACCGCCTCCGAACTTTTGATGGAGGAAAGGCTTTCGATGGTCGCCGAGGTGCATGTGGCCACCGACGATGGGAGCAAGGGACACCATGGTTTCGTGAGCGAACTGGCCACCCGGATGATGGAAGAGGAAAAGTACGACGCCGTATATGTCTGCGGCCCGGAAAAGATGGCCTACAAGGTGGTGGAGCTCTGCTCCCGCATGGACATCCCATGCCAGGCATCTCTGGAGCGGTACATGAAATGCGGCATAGGCATCTGCGACAGCTGCTCTATAGGGGGAAAGAGGGTGTGCGTCGAGGGACCGGTGTTCAGGGGGGAGGAGTTGTTGTCCATACGTGAGTTCGGCAGGTATCGAAGGGATGCGGACGGCGCCCTTCGGGAGCTATGAGAATGGGTGGAGAGGCCAAAAACAACAAAATGCATGTGCTTTCTTCACCTTTGTCACATAAATTATAAATACCAGTGCCAACAACATAGTATGTAAGAGGAGATAAAGTGCTCTCTAGTAAACGAGGCATAGTCCTTAGTCTCATGGTCATATTGGCCGCCGTGGTCGTTCTGGCACTGTGCTCTTCGCTTGCCTGTGCAGGCAGCGACGCGAACAACGATGGATTGGTCACGAATGCTATCACGGAAGGCCACCAGCAAGTGCCTCAAGCCATGCTTGAACACAACCCTAATTATGATACTAGCTATTTCGTCCACTATTCCGATGGCAAGATGGTCATCACCACATATGAGATAGAGGAAGATGAACCGTTATCCGCGCCAGAGGAACAGGGACCACCGCCCGAGGGTTCCGCCCCCGAAGGGAGCCAGGAACCTTTGCCTGAGGAGCAGGCAATGGAGCCTTCGGATGCAGAGGAGCCCGTCCAAGAGGGGAGCATGGCCGAGTTCGAACCAGGGGACATGGATATTCTCGATGGGATAGAGGGGAGGGACCAGATAGGGGACCAGATAAGCGGAACGAAGGAAGTTGAGTTCGTAGATCCATCTTCGCCCATAGAGGATGCGGGGAGCGAGGAGCCAGTAGATGAACAAGAGGGAGAGGAGCAGATCGAGGAGCCAACGGAGGACAGCACGGCCGCGGATACCATGGAGACCAGGAGCACCTCTGAGGCCCCCTCGTTCATAGAAGGCATGGAACTCACCGAGATATCATTCGATGAGGATATGCGGCCCAGCATAGACCTTACCGAGTATTTCGAGGATGACACCACCTCCTCCGACCAGTTGAACTACGTGGTCTCATCGGACAATTCGGGACTGGACACGAGCCTAGCAATGCATGTTCTGTTTCTGAGACCAGAGCCGAACTGGCATGGCACGGCCTCGTTGTACATTGTGGTGGGCGACCTCGAAGGGAACTTATTCCATGCCAATGTGACGATCATCGTCAACCCGTTGAACGACCCCCCTACAATGGAGCCTCTGGATGACATCCTGTTCAGGCAGGGCGGGAGTTTTGTCATCGCCGATTTTTCCGATCACTTCAATGACCCCGAAGAGGGGTTGGTATACGAGTTCTCCTCGTCAGGGGAGCACATCCTTCCCAGCTATGACCCGGAAAACGGGGCACTCACGATCAGCGCCGACTGGACATGGTATGG
>DAOVJP010000246.1 GCA_030673205.1 Thermoplasmata archaeon | reverse complement strand
ATGGGCGGCAAGGAGAGTATCGTACACCCCGATGTTCTGGGACTGGTAGCCGACGCTGGAGCCCGGTTCGAAGTGGATAACGTGCAATACACGGCCATCTTGGTCCCGGACGGATCGAAACGAGGAGGCCGGTTCTTGCTGGACATGCACCTCCAGAACGTGTTGGACACCCCGGTGGTCTTGACCGTGACCGCCAAGGCTGGAGATGGCGACCTGGCTGGTAATTCCTCTTTGGGAAGCATAGGCGCCTTCAAGAAGAAGATGGGCCCGGGAGAATGCGCCAGGCTCATGTTGCCAGTGGAGACAAGACCGCGTCTGTCACCCGGAGGACATAAGATAGTGGTGAGAGTGGCAGCCCCGCTGGAGGCTAAGGGGAGCAAAGGGGTGCGTATCGTGGGAAAGAAGGGGGGAGGAGCTGATCAGCAGGACATCTCTGAAGTGCTAGGCCTCTCCAACATAGGGAGCGGCAGTTTCAGATCCACGTACATGAGGGAGGTACGTCTCAGATCGAATGTGGAGGATGGCGAGACCAAGAGCACGGGAAAGAGATGTGCCTGGGAATATCAGAGATTATGGGATATGGAGGACACAACGAATATACCACGCGCCTCCAAATATGTCGACACATATTATCGCCAGCTCACAGGCGAGAAGATGGCCGCAGAGATGCTAGGGATCGTGGAGAGGAAGGTGGACAGAGGAATGTCATTTATGGCCGCGCCCCTGTTACCTGCGGAAAAGATCTGGCTATCCCGATGGCTTCTCGCCTCTTCTGGATCATTCTTCAAACAGGGTAGGAACGCGAGGGGCTTGTTGCTCCTCGGGGTCCTCGGATGTTTTCGGGACGGCGAACAGCCGAAGGGATCGAAGATAGCGGCAAACATGGCTCATGACGGCTTCTCCATCCTCTTGTCCGAAGGCGTTAGGACCGCGGTTCGTAGACAGAACAAGCATTATGGCAAGACGCTGTGGTCCACAGGACAGTCGGACCGCTTGATATCTTCCCTGGGTATCGGAGGGGATCTACGTGACCATCTCACCGTCATCTGGAAACTGTATATCCGGTCCGCTCTCCTATTCTACGCTGATTCTCCATACGAGGAGTTGGATCTGACGAGTAGCGTACAACAGCTCCAGAACGATTTCCAGAAAAGGAGGAGAGGAGGAAGCTTCTTTGGCGACCAAGAGGTAGAGAAGGCCATGGAAGAAATGCTCGTATCCTCCTTCAACATAGAAGTGATCGAATAAAGGGGGCCAATGATGGGGCCGCATAAGATGGGCGAGGCGGGTATATGGGTCACAGGCTAGACAAGTTGCTTCGGGGATTAGCCGATGACTATGGCGGCCATCATTGCTAGTATGATGAGAAGGGCGCCTACCCCACCCACCAGATATTCTAGTTCTTCTTTCTTCATCTTATCCCTCCAAGAAAGGCCATCAGCTTCTCCTCTAACACTTTGACCGGGATGTCCCGTATGGTGACCATGGTGGTGGTTCCGCCCTGGCCATGGGACACCTTGGTGTCCACCAACCCCAGAGCCTCCAAGTCCTTTATGTACTTCCAGAACTGGGTGTGTTTCCTCGCCTCCTCCCCCTGTCCCTCGCACGCCACATGGTAGTTCTTCTCTATGTCCCCGGTGATGGAATAGGCTTTGTTCTTTAGGGACCGGGCGCAGGCGAGGAGAACGAGCTTCTTGTGTATGTCCAGTTCGGCGAGTTTGCTGTCCGTGACGATGCTGTGCGTATGGGCTTTGGCCGCCCGGGCATGTTCCGCCCCCACCTCTTCCTTGTGTTCGTCATCCGCTGCCATCCCCGCCTTGGTGAGGAGCTCTATGGCATATCTCGCGTCCCCCCACTCGCTGGCGATATCGGCAATGAGATCGCCCACCTCCGGCTCCACCCTTCCGGGTTTGAAGGCTAGGTCTATCCGCTGCTCCAATATGGACAACAGCTCCGTGTTGGAATACTTGCCGAAGGATATGATGTTGGTCCTCCCGAATGTGGAAGCGGAGGCGCTGTCCATCAACGGGAAGAGATCCTGCTGGGAGATCAACATCACAGAAACGGATTTCTTGGAGGAGCCAGTCTCCTCATCGAAACGGGAGAGGAGATATACCAGGTCGGTCTTCTTCTTCAATAGCACATCCGCCTCGTCGAGGATGATGAGGGCGTGGGTGTTGTTCTTCACCAGAAAACGGGCGAAGGTATCTATCATCTCGGAGGAAGAGAAACCGCGGTCGGGGAAGTGTTTGTCGAAATATCTGACCAACTGCAACAGGACGGCCTTGTCGCTGCTCCTCCGCCTGCAGTTCACATAGATGGCGTCCACCCGCCTGTTATGCTTCTGGCCAGCCTCCATTATGAGTTTGGAAAAATGTTTGGCCACGGCGGTCTTTCCAGTGCCCACGCTCCCAATGAGAAAAGCGGTCTGCCTGCCGCCTTGGAGAACAGGGCGGAAAAGGCCGGTCAATTGATCCAACTGCGCCTCGCGGTGTGGAAGACCAGGAGGCAGGTAATCGAAATCCAGTTTACCCATATCCTTGAATACGGAAGGGCCGCCGAAAGATGCCATGGTGAGGGGAAGGGCAGGAGGCATAAAAACCTTTTACCCCCATCTTCCTTCCCCTCCTATGCGTCTGCCTAACAAAGCATCCCTTGCCGTTCTCGTCATCACCGTCATCTGGCTCCTACTATTGGTCATAACCCCGTTCACCATACCCCCGCACACTGTTGAGGGATTGCATGGCGGAGCTAACAGAATAGACTATTCGCAGTTGTGGGACAGCATGCCCCCTGTGACCAAACAGACATATTGGTTCGGAGACTTCAACTGCCACCAATGGGCGTCCAGAAGCTTTGTGCTCAACCACAATCAGCTCGCCGTATGCGCCAGGGACGTGGGCATGTTCATAGGACTAGCGATAGGCGCGCTCCTCATGTTGCGCGTGGAAGTGACGGAAGATGTGTTCGAGACAGGCATCCACTCCCTCCCAAAAAAGATACAGGCCCGCATCAGGAAACCAAAAACAGGGGCACTGATCCTGTTTGCCATCGCCGTCACACCCCTCGCCTTCGACGGCTT
>DAOVJP010000198.1 GCA_030673205.1 Thermoplasmata archaeon | reverse complement strand
CTAACTGCGGCACCATGGTGAGCAAGGATGCGACCATGTGTTATGCCTGTGGCCATGAGCTTGGAGGTGGAACTCCTAGTGAGGAGGCCCCTGCTGAAGAGGCGCCTGCCGAGGATGAGGAGATCGCCTGTCCAAGTTGTGGTACCATGGTGAGCAAGGATGCGACCATGTGTTATGCCTGTGGCCATGAGCTTGGAGGCGGAGATGGCGGCGGCGACTCCGAAGAGACGAAATCCGAGGATAACAGCGGCGTCATAGCTATCAAGAAGAAGGTCGTGAAGAAGAAAGTGCTGTGAGACACACGATCTTTGGCTCACTTCTCTATGTCTGAATGAGAATAAGGTTTTGGACGAACTGTTAGTCCATATACCTGTCCTTAATAAGGTTCTAGCCCTGGGTCACTGTGCCGCTGCCTATATTGATCCCTATAACAGCTGTTGTTATATCGACCTTTCCTAGCGCAGTGTTGCTTACTATGAATGTGAGTTGGTCATCTCCATTACTATCGGTCCAGTGGGTCCTGTTCCAATCGGTGTTCTCCACGAGACCATGTCCTATCAGCTCGGTGGATAGATAATCCTCCCAACTAGCTGTGTAGTCGGATTGGACGGTTATGTTCAAGGGGGCGGTGGCGTTCTCATAATTGAAGTGATTTATGAAATGGAGTTTTGTCTGGATCCCTACGACATCATATCCAGCTATGGTCTTGGGGGCTCCGGAGAAGGTGATCAGCACTATGCTCACGTTGACCTTTCCTTCGTAGGAGTTGAAGTGTATCCGCGGGGGGGCGTGCATTACATTCCCTTCGCTCTGGGCCTTCAATATCCCGGTTCCTTCGTAGATCACCTTTTCCTTGATGTAATATCGGTTAGGTGCTTCGAACGTGAGTTTGCCCTCTCCCGATAGGTCCACTTCCTGTTCCACCCCTCCTGTTTCCACCTCTCCTCTGAACATCACATTCATGACACATTCTGTGGGTTTGAAAATTAGATATCCGCCTGTTGGGCTTGAGAAGGCGGGCATGTTGCCGGAGCCCATTCTAACGGGTGAGTAGAGGACGGTGTTTGTGTTCTCCATGAGTATGAGGTTGTCCACATCCTGTCGTATGGAGGCGAACTGGCCCAACACCTCGAACATGTGTTCTGATTCCATGTCGTACATGGCAGCCGGAAGATAGCTCTCGGTGAAAAATGCCAGGAAGGAGATGACGACCATCAATGCCATAATGGTCCCGATCACAGCCCCCTGTGCATCCTTGTCTTTGATCCTTCTCACCCAGTATCCCTCACTCTCCCATTGATTTTACCCTATTTAAAACTGGTGGACAACCCAGAGAGTGCCTAGCCAGAGTGAGCTCGAATAGAGTACTGGGGGGGATGAGGGGGGCGGGGCAAATGGGGAGGAAGAAGGAAAAAGAGAGGGGAGAGAAGAGAGGATGGGATAAGGGAGAAGGACCGGAAGAGGGAGCAGGATCTCCACAAATGATAAAATGTAGCATGAGACACTTTCCCACTAGCCAATATCTTTATATAAGCTTGGGGCCTATATGTAATATATACCTAAGGCGAAGCCAGATAGGCGGTGCCTTCGCGAGGTGAGCAGAGGATGAGTCGTGTTTATCGACGTAAAAATGCGGGTGTTAGTGAAATTATCGCTACCATCTTGACATTAGCCATAACCGTGGTCCTTTTCAGCACCCTTTTCATATGGGTTGATAACCTCCAGGGTCCATTGGAACCGAGCTATGCTGATTTTGAATCAACGTATGCGACAAGTGGAGCCAATGGATACCTGAACATAACCCACTATGGAGGAGAGGTCTTGGAGTCCTGGTACACGGAGATAAGGATATTGAACGCCACCACTGGAGCTCTGGTTGCTCGTATGTCCATCGTAGATGGAGGCATAGCGGATGGGGCCTGGAACATAGGGGAAACATGGCAAGGTGTGATCTCTAGTTTCCCCGCGAACTCCACGATGATATTGGAGATAATGGACGTCTCAAAAGGTGTCATAGTATGGAATAGCAGGATCGGCGAGGATTCAGATGCCGTTAAGCCCATAGTCTATTTCGTTTCCGCCACTCCCCCAGTGGTAGCCCAGGGCGGCAGCCTTGAACTGCTAGCCAGGGTGTACGACCCGAATGGGATGAGCGATATCACAGCAGTATATGCGAACATGACCAGCGTAGATGGTGCTCCGGACATAGTGAACCTCACAGGGAATAACGGCTCATGGGGATTGCATTATAATGTCAGCATCACCGCCGTAGAGGGTATACATCTGGTCCGTTTCACTGCCATCGATTCCACAGGTAACACCGCTAATCTGGCTACTTCCGTGAAGGTATTGAACTTCAGCGCGATGGAGCCTGACCTGCGCTTCCTAACGGTCAACCCAATTCCTGTGTGGGAACACGACTATTTCAACGTGACGGCCAGGGCCGAGATAAGCTCACATATACTGGACCCGGGCAACACCACACTGGGAGTGTCGGTCCTCAGCAACGTCCAACTGGGCCTCGGGGCAGATAGGGATATGGGTTCGACATCCATATCCAATGTGTTCAGCACCGGGGTGAACGGCGGAGTCCCAGTTGCAGGCATACAGGCCCCCGGTGTGAGCGGCGCTTTCCAGGTCATCAACCTGACCGTGCGGGCCGAGGACAGCATTGGATACAGCATGGAGCTCAATACCACGGTCACCGTGGTCAATCAGAGCGTTCCTATAATAGCATGGGGCATGGCGGACCCCACTGCCACCATTCTGAGGAACGATACCTTCAGGGTGATGGCGTACGTGATAGACCAGCAGAACGACGTGAATTGGGTGGGTGCGGACCTGAGCGACCTGAACGCCTCCTGGGGTGTCATAGACCTCAACTACACGGGCGGCCCCTACGTCAGCGGGGACATCGACACCTCCACCATGGCTTTCGGCAACTATACCATATGGTTCAACGCCACCGATGCCCAGGGACACCAGGCCATCACCTATGCCATCCAGATAGAGATAATAAACCCTGAGCCAGGAGAGGAGGAGAGACCCCCGATAATAACATCCATACGGATAGAGTACGAGCCGGTCCGGGTGGGGGAGACCTTCAATGTGACGGCTACGGTCATCGACTTGAACGGGGATCTCAACCACAGCGACATCATCTTGAACGTCTCGGAGCTGGGAATAGGCTTGGACGAGATCCAGCTAGTGGACACGGGCGATCACGTCAATTTCATGGCCGAGAACATCAGCGCCCCCGCATCCCGTGGGTACTACAACTTATCGGTCTGGGCCAACGATACGTCACCGCTGACCAATGCCTCGCACTCCAAGATAATCCTACAGGTGTTCCCGGAGGTCGAGATCCTGGATTATCCGGACATCGCCCTCCAGACCATGCTGTTCAGCACGATGAGCCCCGTACACGCCCCGGACACCAATGTCACCATAACCCTATATGCCATAAATCTGGGAGGGATGGGGAACAGGTCCAGGGTCAACGCCACCATACGGTTCATGGACTACGGGCCAGGCACCCCGGTGGAGATAGAGACCGTGGAACACGAGGTGTATATGGTCCCCACCCCGTTGATCATAACTTGGCACCCGGATAGCGGCGGGGAGCACAGGATCGTTGCAACGGTCATGTGGTCCGACCCGGTTGAGGACGATGGCGCCGATCCCACCAACAACG
>DAOVJP010000124.1 GCA_030673205.1 Thermoplasmata archaeon | reverse complement strand
TGGAGAGCACTGTGAAGAACCTGAGCCTGCCACGGAAGATAATGGTTCACCTCTTTTCCTACCGTCCGGACCCTGGAGAGTACGTGCTGCCAGTAGGGATGACGCAATACGGGATAGGCAAGGCCATAGGCGTTAGGCGCAGCCAGGTTTCAGCAGCTCTCAAGACGCTCGTGGAGAAGGGAACGGTGGAAGTGTCCAAGGTCCATATCGCCGGTTGTCCCAGAAGGCTGAACGCCTATCGGCTTACAGATATAGGGAGAGGCGCAGCCAGGAATGTTCTCGGGGGGCTGTTGGATACGATCGTCTCTGTGGTGGAAGATGGAACGCGCAGAGAGAAGACATTGGGAGCCCTAGTGTCTGACCTGTCTCTTTCTCCCATCGAGGTGTTGAAGATGCTCGATATCGATGGTACGATCGATCCTTCTGACATGTCCATGGGCGTGGAAGAAAACAGAAAGGAGCCGAGGGTGTTCTTCGCCGAGGAGGTCCCCACCTCCAAGCATATCGTCGGGAGGGAAGGGGAAAAGGAGGAGATGCTGGAGTGGCTCTCTTCCTCCGACTCGGGAAGCTATGTAGTGTATGGGATAGCCGGGATAGGCAAGACCTGTCTGGTCCGGGAGGTTGTGGAGGAGATGAAGGATGAGAGAAGCGTTTTCTGGTTCACTGCTGACACCTGGACCACCCCCCGGTCCTTCCTGAGGAAGCTGGGAGAGTATCTCTCCATGTTGGACCTGCACAAGCTGTCCACGATGCTGGAAGGAGGGAGCGTGGAGTTGGAGGTGGCAAAGGAGATGATGACAGAGGCGTCTTCCAGGGCTCCCCAGATAATGGTGGTGGACGACGTGCAAAAGATATCCGACCTCGATATCTGTTCGCTTCTGATGAAGGCAGCGGCTAAGAAGGGAACGCATCTCATCCTCATATCCAGGGATGTCCCCGGTTGCTACGATCGGAGAGAGGTCCGGTTAAAGAAAAAGGTATGGGAGCTCGAGCTCGACGCGTTAGGGCCGGAGGCAGGTCTCCATCTGCTTTCGGACAGGGGCGTCTTGGATATAAGCGAGGCAAAGGCCATATACAAGTGGACAGGAGGCCATCCTCTGGCAATGGAATTGTCAGCCAGTTCTCCGACAGGAGATATGAGGGACGTGTTGCGATTCTTCAGGGAAGAGGTGGTGGGAAAGCTCAGCAAGGCGGAGATGAACATTCTCTTCCTGGCCTCGCTCTTCAGGAAACCCATACCCATCGACGCCATCTTTTTGGGAGGCGGCACGTTCAACGACCTCGACCTGCTGCTTGACCGTTCCCTCATGGTGGAGTTGGAGGGAGGTTACAGGCTGCACGATGTCCTATCCGAGGTCGTGGACAAGCGGCTCACCCCCTCAAAGAGGAGGGAACTGCACTCCCTAGCTGCCTGTTCCTATGCAAAGGAGATCATGGATTCCGGGTTAGCGGAAGATGTTTTGGAGGCGGTCTACCATTACATAAACGCAGGGCTCTCTTCGGACGCGGCCAGGATATTGGAGGAGCATGCTGACTCCTTCCTTGAACAGGGGTTTCAGTATGATGCGCTAGAGGCCATCTCCGACATGAGCAAGAACGACCTGGAAGGAGAGTTGATCGTAAGCCTAGGCATACTCTCGGGATCCCTTTTGGTCTTCATCGGGAAGATACCGGAAGCAAAGAGGATACTGGAGAAAATATTGGAGACCATCCCCACAGACTCGCAGGACCGTGCGAAAGCGCTCAACGCCATGGGCGTGGCCCATTACAAGGAGGGGAAAATGGATGAGGCCATGGCCTTCTACACCACCGCGCTAGAGGCCGCCGAAAAGGAGAAGAACAAGGAACAGATGGCCCGCGCCATCGGCCATATCGCCGTGGTCCACGCGGATAAGGGGAACATGGGCCTGGCCATAGAGGCGCATCGGAGGGATATGGAGATCAGCGAGTCCAGGGGTGACAAGAGAGGGATGGCCCGTGCGCATAACAACATAGGGGTGCTATACCACATGGAAGGGCGGTACGAGTTAGCCCTCGATATGTTCCAGAAAACATGCAAGCTCGCGGAGGAGGAGGGCGCCAGGCACACGGTGGCCATAGGGCTGAACAACCTTGGGGACACCTATCGCTGCATGGGGGACATCCAGAACGCTCATCTGTATTTCAAGAAAGGATTGGAGGAGGCTCGGGACAGGCGATATCCATGGGAGGAAGCGGAGGCGCTGTTCTACCTCGGCCAGATGTGTGAAGGAGCGGAAAGAGAACAGCTGCTCCTCCGCTCTGCGGAGCTGTATCATACTCTGGGAACAGAGGAGAGAGCTAGTGAAGCTCGACGCCTACTGGACACACAAAAGAGTTTGTCGTAGTGATCACTACAAAACACTTTTACCCCCTCTTACCTTTGTCCCTCCCGGTGCCCAGATGATAATCAAGGAGAGCGCTTTGAAGAAAGGCCTGCCAAAGACCACCACCTCATTGTGTCCAGAATGTCTAAAGATAATAGATGCGGACATATACGATGATGGGGGCAAGGTGTGGATCAAAAAGAGCTGCCCGGAACATGGAGAGTTCAAGGACCTGTATTGGGGGGACACGGAGATGTACCTCAAGGCGGAAGAATGGGCCGTGGATGGGATAGGCATAGAGAACCCGGCGATCACTGGCGCGACGAACTGCCCCTTCGAGTGCGGATTGTGCAACCTGCACACCACACACACCAACCTGGCCAACCTGGACCTCACCAATCGATGTAACATGCGCTGTCCCATCTGCTTCGCCAACGCCAACGAGGCTGGCTATGTCTTCGAGCCGGACATGGACACCGTAAAGAAGATGCTTCAAGATCTGAGGGACGAGCGCCCAGTGCCCTGTCCCGCGGTCCAGTTCGCGGGAGGGGAACCGACCATATACCCCTGGTATTATGAGGCCATCAGCGCCGCCAGGGACATGGGATTCGCCCAGATCCAGGTGGCGACGAACGGGATAAAGCTCGCGGAGGACCCGGAGTTCGCCCAGAGGTCCGTGGACGCTGGATTGCACACGGTCTATCTCCAGTTCGACGGGTTGAAGGAGGCGAATTACATAGCCGCCCGGGGCCGCCCGATGATGGATGTCAAGCTCAAGGCCATAGAGGCCTGTAGGAATACGAAGCCGAAGCCACTTACCACCATACTCGTCCCCACCGTCGTGAAGACCATCAACGATGACCAGGTGGGAGAGATACTGAACTTCGCCATAGAGAACAGTGACGTGGTACGCGGGGTGAACTACCAGCCAGTGGCCTTCACCGGGAGAATAGATTACGAAAAGAGGATGGAGGAGCGGGCCACCCTGCCTGACCTGGTGCACTGGCTATGCGAACAGACCGGATACCTGAAAAAAGAGGATTTCTATCCAGTTCCCTTCGTCACCCCCGTCAGCGAACTCGTATCCACTCTCAGCGGGGAATGCAAGCTTGCCTTCACCACCCACCCCCACTGCGGCGTAGCCACCTTCCTCGTGATAAACGACGACAAAGAGGTCGTTCCCATCACCCGATATGTGAACGTGGAAGGAATGATGAGAAGGATGACGGAGTTAGCGGCCAAGGCCGACACCACCCTCGGCCAGTTCGCCCTCAAGTTCTACGGCAAGATCAAGAGCGACAAGAAAAAGAAACAGGCTGCCCTCAAGACCTTCGACAAATACTTCGGCGAGTTCATACACTACGACAAACTCCCGGACTGGCTCAACCTCCAGGAGATAATGACGAACATAGTGGGAGGTGGAGAGAAGGACGACGTGGGCGATTTCACCTGGAAGACCATGTTCGTGGGCGGAATGCACTTCCAGGATGCTTACAACTATGACATAGAAAGGGTCAAGAGGTGTGCCATCCATTACACCACCCCCGACGGGAGGATAATACCCTTCTGCGCCTACAACGGGGGGCCCACATATCGCAAGGAGATAGAGAAGAAGTATAGTATCTCCAAAGAGGAGTGGCAGGCCAAGCACCCCGGACGGAGCATAATGGAATGAGAGTATAAGGAGCGATAGAGATGAAAGTGGACGTAAACCTTTGTATGCACTGCGGCGCCTGCGTGGGACTGTGCCCCCAGAACGCCATTTTCTTGGATGATACCAGAATAGAGTTCAACGACGACTGCGTATCCTGCGGAAGATGCAGGACCGCCTGCCCCGTAGGCGCCATAGGGTGGGATGACGAATGAGAACGATAAACACGGATGTGCTGGTGGTCGGAGCCGGCCCCGCAGGGAGCATAACCGCCAAATATGCGGCCATGGGCGGCGCCAACGTGCTGATGATAGAGAAACGGCCGGAGATAGGTGTCCCTGTCCGATGCGCCGAGGGAATAGCGAAGCGCTGGATAGGCGATGTGGGCATAAAACTCGACCGCAAGTGGATAGCCTGCGAGGTCGAGGGCGCACGTATCATCAGCCCCAACGGCTCCGAGTTCTGCATAAACGAGCGTTTGGCCGGGAACGAGGTGGGAACCGTTCTGGACCGTCATATATTCGACAAGACCCTCGCCCAGGACGCCGCCAACGCCGGTACGGACATAATGCTGCGCACTGCGGCTAGGAGTTTGATAAAGGAGGATGGGAAGGTCGTTGGTGTCCGGGCCGAGGATATGGGCGAACCCCTGGAGATACGGGCGAAGCTCATCGTCGGAGCGGACGGGTTCGAGAGCCAGATAGGTCGTTGGGCCGGCATAGATACGAACCTGGATACGGGGGACATAATCACCTGCTTCCAATACCGACTCACCA
Source organism: Thermoplasmata archaeon (assembly GCA_030673205.1). Lineage (GTDB taxonomy): Archaea > Thermoplasmatota > Thermoplasmata > JAGHBH01 > JAGHBH01 > DAOVJP01. Next base: position 505 of record DAOVJP010000124.1, on the reverse strand, counting down.
ACTGCGAACCGAACATGGACTATTGCGATTTCTATATGGGCAGCGCGGCCCCCGGCGGATACGTCTGGATATTCCCGAAGGATGAAACAAGCGCGAACGTGGGCCTGGGCATCCAACTGTCCAAACTGAAAGAACCCGGAGAGGTAAAAGGATATCTGGACCGATGGATAGCCAGGACGCCCCAGTATGCCAATGGCAAGCCCGTGGAAATGATCGCCGGCGCATGCAGTCTCAGCCCTCCGCCCGACACTGTCACCGCAGACAACATCCTGCTGGTCGGAGATGCGGCCAGGATGATAGACGCCATCACCGGCGGAGGCATAGCCAACGGTTGCATAGCGGGACGAGAAGCCGGCGAAGTGGCGGCCCTGGCCATAGAGAACGGGGATACCAGCAAACCCTTCCTCCAGCAGTATGAGAAGCGCTGGAGAGCAAAACTGGAAGACGGACTGTTCCGTGACTGGATAGCGAAGGAGAAGCTGGTCACCATCAGCGACGAGACCTT
>DAOVJP010000128.1 GCA_030673205.1 Thermoplasmata archaeon | reverse complement strand
GCCAACGATCCTTCTGACCATATTCCACAGAAAGCTCTCGCCCCTCACATCTATGACATGATATGGGGGAGAGGGGGTTATGGTCACGGAGTGCACCCTGCGCATTGGGTTCTTATCCTCCTCCACCTTGGCGAAACGGGAGAAATCGTGGTATCCTTCAAAGAGCGATGCCGCTTGTTTTATCGCGCTCACGTCATGTCCCTCGTCGCGGAGCAGGTAACGATACCATCGTTCTCTGGCCTTCCTAGGAGAAAAATCCGGTCCGACCTCGGCATATCCCCGTACACATATGTCCTTGAGCACGGCATCCAATGCCAAGAAGAGCTTTTTCGGGTCCATATCCGAGTGGAAGGTGAACACGTTGCCCAGTGCGCTCACTCCTTTGTCGGTCCTTCCTGCGGCCCGGAAATCGCATTGGTCCGGCCCCTCTATGGCCTCTATGTTCTGAAGGGCATGTATGACATCCCCTTCGACGGTACGCACCTCCGGTTGTCTCTGGGAGCCGTGGAAAGGCTTTCCGGGGTATGCTAGTTTGAGAGCGTAGTGCGTCATTCGCCGCCTCCATGCCCCTTGTTCTTCTTCCCCTTTTCTCCGTCGCCTTTCTTCTCTTCTTTTCCCTCCCCCTTTTTCTCTTCTCCATTTCCCTTTCCCTCCGCTCTTTCTCCACCCCCTCCTCCGCTCCTCTCTCCAATCTTTCCTTCTCTTTTCCCACCACTCTCCCCCCCTCTCATCTCCTCCTCCGTGTGACAAGCACACCTCTCCTTATGCCTGGCAGCCTTTTCGTTCCCGCCATCTATGGCCAGTGTCTGATCGAAGGATGCTCTTGCTTCTTCATGGCGCCCCATCTCACACAACACTATTCCCCTGTCACACCAGGCATCGGCATATGTGGGGGAGGCGCGCAGGACCCGCTCGAAGGTCTCCAAGGCTTCCGGGTAAAGCTCCTCCTTCATCTGTGCGCTGGCCAACCCATAGAGGGCTTCGGTATCGTCCTTCCTCATGTCCAACACCTGTCTGAAACACTCTATGGCCGTGTAATATTCTCTCTTCGTACCGTGGACCACCCCTTTGATATACCAGGCATCCGCGAAACCCGGTCTTATCTCAAGACTTCTCTCCAGCTTCTCCAGGGCCTCGTTCATCCTTCCCGCCTTGGCGAACTGTATCCCCTCTTCGAAGAGTTCGTCCGCCGTCCTGAGCTTCTTCTTTTGCACCTCCACATAGAGCTTTGCCTCCTCCACGCCGGGTTCTAACACCAGGGCCTTCTCGTAACATCCGAGGGCATCCTCATATCGTCCCAGGCGGTCCAATGCCTTGCCCTTTGCCCTCCATGCCTCCGCATCCCCTGGATTTATGTCCAAGGCACGGTTGAAACACTCCAACGCCTGTTGGTACTCCCGTTGGGATGCCAGTATTATGCCTTTGAGGTTCCAGGCATCGGCGTATTTGGATTGGAGTTCCAGGGCCTGGTCTAGATAGGAGAGAGCGTCATCATAACGTCCCTGCTGCCCCATCAACAGGCCGCACATGAACCTGGGCCCGACCCAGTTCTGTTTTATCTCTACTATCCCCTGGAAGATGTCCAGGGCTTCCTGGAGTCTGCTCATGCGCATATATGTCATTCCCTTGCTCACCAACACCAGGATATTGTCCTTGTCCTTCTCCAGAGCACGGTCGAAGAGTGCTATGGCCCCGCCGTAGTCCCCTACGCGGGCCAGACGTAGACCTGCGCTTCTCAGCAATTCTGGGTCGTCCATCTGTTCCAGTGACTTCTCCTCCGCCATCTCCGGCGCTTCCAATATGGCCATCTCTGGCGGGAGGGAGGGGGGTGCGGCAAGCACAGGTATAGCATCTTGTTTTATGGACCGCTCCTTCATCTCCTTCATGAGATTCTGTCTTTCCAACCATGCCAGTGAAAAGCTCGGTTTGAGTTGGATCGTTATGGTCAGTGAATGCAGGGCCTCCCCATATCTATCGGATCCCTTCAGTGTCATTCCCCTCTGGTACCATGCCTCGGGGAAATCGGGGCGGATGCGTATCGCCTCGTCGAAGCCGGTCACCGCCTCATCGTACCTCTTGAGCACACAGAGGGTCTTGGCCTTGTTGTACCAGGCCACCTCATACCGTCTGTTCATCTCTAGGGCCTTGTCATAGGCTTCCAGGGCCTTTTCGTTCCGTCCCGCGCGACAGAGAGCGTTCCCTTTATTGTTCCACGACACGGCTCCACCCCCCAGCTCCGCGGCCTTCTCGTGACATTCCACCGCTTCGGAGAAGCGCTTCAAATGGCTGAGGGCCACGCCCTGTTCGTCCCATGCCCCCGCTATCTCCGGGTCCAACCCTGTGGCCTTCTGGAAGGCGTCCAACGCATCCTTGTAAAGGCCCATACGCAATAATGCGGTGCCCTTGCTGTACCAGATGTAGGCGTTGTGGTAGTCCGCTCTCAGCGCCTTTCCATATGCTTCCACCGCCTCGTCGTATTTTCCACTTATGTATTTTGCTTCTCCCACCGTGAGGTTTATGCCAGTGACCCTGCGTTGGAAATCTTCCAATATAAAAGTGACAGAGCCCAGGAGGCTCACGGCCATGCCGAGATAGGCCACAGTGACATCCCCCTCTCCATAGCTCCCTTTCATGGCGAAGGCGGTCTCGTGGAAGGGCATGAACAACATGAGTGAGAGGCCGAACACCCACATCACATAGGAGCCGAACCACCGTGCATGGGCTTCGCTCCTGGTGACCATGAGGCCGAGCCCCAAGAGGGCTAGGACGCCGCCAGTGGCCAGGGGCATATATATCTGACTCATGTCCACCGGGCTGGATTGGTAGTTGAAGAGGCTGTATCCGATGAGGGCCATGCCGATGGCGAACCCTGCCGCCGATATCAGTCCCTGGGCTCCCACGGGGAGGCGCCAGGTGAGCGCGGAGGCCACGGCTATGATGATGCTTGCGCTCAGAACGATCAGCAGGGAGGCGTTGAACAGCCCGAACACTGGCTCCCAAGCGGGGGTGAACAACAGGTAGCTGGCCAGCATTGATATTACCACTAGCTCCACCCAGAACACCAGCCGGGACGCATGCTCCACATCCACGACGAACGAATACTCCGACCTACCACCAGTTCTTGTCATATCGACGGGAAAGGATGAGGGTGAAGGAATAAAGGGTTTTCGCCGGTCGCCCCCTTCATCTCCTGCCGTGTGCTCACCTCTTATCACACCATTATTTTTATATGGTGATGGCGGTATCGGGTTTCTCCCACAAAGTGGCTGGGGTAGTGTAGCCTGGTAGCATATGGGACTGTGGATCCTCTGGCTCGGGTTCAAATCCCGGCCCCGGCCCTTTCAACCCCCTGGTTGAAAGTCGGAGGAGAACCGTGTTCTCCTCCTAGACCGAAGAGGCGGAGCCTCTTCGTCCCTTGGGGGAAACTATGTTTCCGCCAGACCGAGAAAGCTGTGCTTTCTCGCTCGCATGTGCAAACGCACAGTAGGAATACAAGCCCTTTGATCCCGTCCCGGGAAAGATACGGCAGAGACTGCTGGCCTCTGCCACCAGGCAAAGACGCGGGTCTTCGCCCGTAACCCCGAGGTGAAGGAGATGGTGAGACAAGCGGCCAAGAAGTACGACCCAAATGGGATAGTAGAACGTGTCGAAGCGTATTGGAAGGAGACCGATGCATACCACAAGACCAAGCATCAGAGTGAAAAGGGCGAGGACTTCTATTTCATCGACGGCCCTCCGTATACTTCCGGCAGCATCCACTTGGGCACGGCGTGGAACAAGATAATCAAGGATTCAGCCATACGGCATTTGCGCATGCAGGGGTACAATGTGCGCGATCAACCTGGCTATGACATGCACGGCCTTCCGATAGAGGTCTTGGTGGAGAAGGCTCTTGGAATAAAGAACAAGCGCCAGATAGATATCATGGGCGTGGGCAAGTTCATCGCGAGATGCAAGGATTTTGCTTTCAAACATATGAACGACATGACCGCGCAGTTCAAGAGATTGGGGGTGTGGATGGATTGGGACAACCCATATATGACCCTCAAGAACGAATATATCGCCTCCGCGTGGTGGACGATAAAGAGGGCGAATGAACAGAACCTGCTCACTCGGGATCTCCGTGTCCTATCGTGGTGTCCCCGATGCGAGACCGCCCTGGCAGAGGCCGAGGTGGAATACAAGGATGTGAAGGACCCATCCATCTATGTCAAGTTCCCGACCACGCGGGAGGAGAACGAGTTCATAATCATATGGACCACAACCCCATGGACCCTCGCGGCGAACCTGGCGGTTGCCGTGCACCCCGACTACAGCTACGTCCGTGTTCTGGTGAGCAAGGATGGAAAGGAGGAGACGTACATTCTCTTGGAGGATACCCATGAAAAGGTGATGGAGCTTGTTGGCATAACCGAGTATATGGTCGTTGAGACCATAACTGGGTTGGGCCTCAGTGGCATATCTTATACAACGCCTCTGCACGACGAGGTGAAATGGCCAGCTACCCCGAAGTCCAAGGAATGGCTTCACAAGATCATACTTTTCGATAATGTGGAAGCGGATAGGAGTGGCATAGTGCATATAGCTCCCGGCTTCGGACCAGAGGATTTTGCTCTGGGCAAGGAATACGGCCTCCCTCCGTTCTGCCCTGTAGGCCCGGACGGGAAGATGGGCGGCAACACAGGCAAGTTCGCGAATATGCCTGTCAAGGAGGTCACCACTGCGGTCATGGGAGACCTGCACAAGGCCGGGTTGCTCCTGCGCCCTGGTGTGGAGGAGCATAGATATGGACATTGTTGGAGGTGTAGGACCCCCATAATATATCGTGTCACGAACCAGTGGTTCCTCAAGATAACCGAATTGCGGGAGACCATGCTAGAAGAGGTGGACAGGATAGAGTGGACACCATCATGGGTGGGGACCGGCCGCCAGCGCAACTGGGTGGAGAACAGCAGGGACTGGTGCATATCCCGGCAACGATATTGGGGTATACCTCTGCCTATATGGGAATGTGAATGCGGCAATCGATTCGTCGCGGGAGATCTGGATGATCTCAAGGGAGAGATAGGGTACAAAGAAGATATGGAGCTGCACAGACCCTGGGTGGATAAGATAAAGGTGAAATGCGGCAAATGTGGCAAGCTTATGGACCGTGTTCCAGACGTAATGGATGTGTGGTTCGACTCCGCTGTGAGCAGTTGG
>DAOVJP010000154.1 GCA_030673205.1 Thermoplasmata archaeon | reverse complement strand
GTTCTCGTGGACACCCCAGGGCAGATAGAATTGTTCGGGTTCCGTAGCTCTTCCCAGGCGATGATGAGGACATTGAGCCCTGAGAGGGCGATGATAGCATATATGTTCGACCCGAATCTGGTGCGCACCCCCGCTGGGTTCATCTCCTCCCTCATGTTGTGGGCCACCGTGAGCTCCCGCTTCCTCATCCCTTCCCTCGGCATCTTGGCCAAGGCCGATCTCGTGGAGCAGAAGCATCTGGACAAGATAGCCGCCTGGACGGATGACCTCTCCGTCCTCTACGCTGATGCTACGGAGGAGGAGCAGAGCATGCACACCATATTGAATGTGGAATTCCTCAAGGCCATGGAGGATCTGGGGATACTCAGCAAGGTCATACCCACCTCCGCTTTGAACTTCTTTGGGATGGAAGACCTCTACAACGGCATCCAGCAGACATTCGCCGGTGGAGAGGATATAGGGGAGAAATGAGGGGAGGGATGGTGTGGAACGGAGATATAAGGCAGGGAACGAAGGTGGAACTGATATGAAGAAGGCAGAGGTCTATCTTGCGCGGGTGGGAAACAGCAAGGAGACCGGGCTCATCGAAGGGCTCAAACGGCTATACCGTGAGCTGGCCCTTCCAGTAGAGGATCGGTTGGTGGCGGTCAAACTGCATTTTGGAGAGAAGGGAGGCACCGCTTTTCTCCGACCCATATACGCGGGTGTCGTGGTGGATGAGATACGGAATGGAGGAGGGAAGCCGTTCCTCACGGATACCAACACCCTATATGTGGGCTCCAGAAGCAATGCCGTGGAGCACATGGACACGGCCATGCACCATGGCTTCATCCCTCCTGTGGTGGACGCGCCGATAGTCATTGCCGACGGGCTCAGAGGGAGGGAGCAGACATCCGTGGAGTTCGAAGGAGGCAAACATTTTCAACGGGCTCTCTTAGGATCGGCCATCGTCCAGGCCGACATTCTCGTGGGCCTCAGCCATTTCAAGGGACACGAAATGACCGGTTTCGGCGGGGCGCTGAAGAACCTGGGCATGGGACTAGGCTCCCGCGCGGGCAAGGAGATGATGCACGGCGACACAAAGCTCCAGGTGAACCCGGAAAAGTGCATAGGGTGCGGCGCATGCATGGCGAACTGCCCGGCCGGGGCGATCACTATGGAAGGGAATGGAAAAGGTGGGAGTGAGGAGGAAGGAACTGGAGAGGACGGGAAAATGGATGGAGAGGACGGGAAAAAGAACCACGCGTTCATAGACCAGGAAAAATGCATAGGATGTGGGGAATGCCTGTCTGTCTGTCCCAAGAGGGCTATAAAGGGAGGGAGGAGCCTGTGGGGAGGCTCCTTTGCCGAACTACAGGAGAAGATGGTGGAATATGCCTGGGCATATCTGCAGGATAGAAAGGATCGCGCGGGTTTCATCAACTTCGTGCTGGATGTCGCCCCGCGCTGCGATTGCCTACCCTGGAGCGAGAGATGCGTGGCCCATGACCTGGGCATACTGGCATCCCGGGACCCGGTGGCGCTCGACCAGGCCTGCATGGACCTCCTGGTGGAACAGGAGGGGAGGGACCCGTTCAAAGAGGTGAACGGGATAGACTGGAGCATACAGCTGGAACACGGGGAGAAGCTGGGGTTGGGCACAAGGAGCTACACGCTCAAGGACGTAGCGCCCCGGAAATAGACGCACGGCTCTGGATTGTTTTTAATAGAAAAGAATAAATATGAAGGGCGGAATAGAGAAAACACTGGTATCATGGAGGAGAACCTTTGAAGAAGATGGCTATCTTTCTCATCCTGGCGATGTTATTGCCCGCCATCCCGCTCTGGGTCTCCGAGAGCGCGGAAGGCGCGTACTTCAAGCTCCAAGGAGATATAACCTCTGACGAGATCTGGGACCCCGCCGTGAATGTGACCCACGGGGCCATCTACCTGAACGAGAGCTTTAGCGTGAACGCCTCCCTCACTATACGGGACACCATGGTCTACGTCAATGCTACCGTGAGTATCTACGTCAATGGCACCCTGGACGCGGATAATGTGACCTTCAGGATAAACGGTTCGTCCGGGGTGAGATGGAGAGGATTCGTCTATAACAGCGGTTCTTGGGGGAACATAACTGGTTGTAGGCTCTGGGACATAAGCACCGGATTGACCATCGCCTCGGGGAACATAGTGGTCAACGACACGATCATAGATGAGAGATTCGCTCCGGCTTCTGATCAACACCTAGTTAAGATACTCTCTGCGGGCCCTCGCATAGAGAACGTGACCCTCAGCGCATGGGGCGGCAATGGACTCTTCCTGAGCGCCACGCCATCTGACCTGATGATCTCAGATTGTGTCATAGGCAACGCAACCGAAGGCATCAAGTTGGAGAGCGCAGCGTCTCTCACCCTCAGGAATTGCACTTTGACTGGCGCTCAGAAGATAAGACTGAACGATGACTCCCATCTCTTTGCAAAGAATTCTACCAGGCCAGGAGGATGGCATGGGGCTAACATATATTTCAATGATGATCTAAGCAGTATAACCACCCATTGGGATGTCACGTTATGCACCATAGACAACGAGACATCTTCTCCTCTGGCCTCCGTCCAGGTGGACATACAAGATGCCTTTGGAACCACCAGCTCCCTCACTTCTGATGGCACAGGGAGGCTTCTCCTCAGCCTTGAAGGCCTTTTCACGAACAACACGATCACCGCCCATTATTCTCCATACAACTTCACAGGCTCCAAGAATATGTATCATACAGCACACAATGACAGCGTCCCCGTGGACGGATACACTGTTGTGAACCTCAGCCTGGATCCCATCAAGATAGACCTGTTCGTTGACAGTAGCTCTCTCGACCCAGCCGCGGAGGCCGTCTTATATGGCGAGGACATAAAACTGGAGGTGACCGTTGGCAACAGCGGGGAGGACAACTTCTCCTCTGGCTCCGAGTTCTTCCCCGCACTGATCTATTATCAGGACAAACACACGAACATGGGCCCGTTCATACAATGGGTCATAGAGGATCGGGACACTCTGGACTTTATAGTGGAGTTGAACAGCGGGGAGAACGTAACGGTCACAGATCTGTTGGAGGATCTCACACCTGGCTTCCACAACATCTCCGTTTTCGTGGACCCGGATCAGTTGAACGAGGATCTGGATCACGACAACAACTTCCTCCTCAACGCCACCTTTTTCCGTGTCAACGTCCCCCCTGCACTGAACATCACCACCAATCTCACTGGCCTCTTGAACGGCACGCTCAGTATCGCGGGTTCTGCATGGGACAACCGCACCGATTGCGACAATATAACCAACCTGGACCTGCGCTATTGGCTGGATGGGGATGAGGGAAGTGCGGTGAATATCGCCTCTCTCGCCAACTATACCCATGTCGGCGTGAACGAGACACTGGACTGGAATATCACATTGGACACCACCTCCTGGTCGCACGGCGACGGCTGGCACAACCTCACAGTGGAGGCGGATGATGGCAACCATACTTTCAACACGACCGTTGCCTTCGAGGTCAAGAACAATGTAGTGCCAGTGTTGAGCAACGTGAGTTGGGAGCCGGAGAACGGCACTGTGACAACCAGCTTCATCATATCCGCGGAGTACAGCGACGAGGACGACGAGCAGCCCGTGAGCATAACGGTGAACTTTACCTCCGCTCCAGGAGATGTAGACACTGACCCTTTGAATGGAACGATGGATATCGAGAACCCCCTCTTCCCCGACTACATTGCGGGCGAGAATTTCATCTTCACTAGGACCTTCCCTGAGAAAGGCGATTACACATTCTACATCGCGGCCACTGACGGAAAGGAATGGAACTTCAGTGCCCCGGAGATCATAATGGTGAACAACACCCCACCAGCCGCTCAGTCATATGGCGCCGATAAGAGCTATATCGCGTGGGGAGAGACGGTAGAGTTCAATGCCACGTACCAGGACGATGATGGTGAGTATCCCGACACATACAACCTGACCTTGGATGACGTGGAATACGAGATGATAAACCAGGGAGGCCTGCAAGATTTCGTGGTGGGGGTGAATTTTGCCATATCTCTCCCGGTAACCGGTTATGGCACCCACTACTTCAACTTCACATTCTCTGACGACGAGGGCGAGACGAACACCACGCCGACGCAGAACCTCACGGTGAACACGCCGCCATCGCTCTCTCTCCCATCAGTTTGGCCTGGAACCCCCTCCTCAGGTGACACGATCCGCTTCAACGTCACCTACAGTGACGTGGATGGGAACGGGACAGAGTATGCTCTCCTGAACATCTCATACTCTAACGGCAGTTTCCATTCCTCGTGGTCCATGGACCCAAGTGGCGTGGAGGATCACCTGAACGGGACGCCATTCTCCGTTTCGCTCAATAACCTGTCGAAGGGAAACTACGCCTACGCCTTCGTCTTCAATGACAGCTGGGAAGAGACCACACTGGGACCGTTCGACCTCACCGTAGCCAACGTCCCACACGCCTTTGAGTTCCTGGACATAGCTCCCCTGGGCGACGGCCTTTTCGATGTT
>DAOVJP010000345.1 GCA_030673205.1 Thermoplasmata archaeon | reverse complement strand
CCCTGACACTATCCAAAGAGATGAATGACGCAGAGGGCATTGCCGATTCACTCAGGGGCCTCGGCTATCTGCATTGGCGGAGGGGAAACCTGACCGGAGCCATCAAACACTACGATCAGGGGCTAGCCGCCATAGAGAACAGGCCCGCTGGCAAGATCCAGGCGTTGATCTACACGGACATGGGGAGCATATATTCGGAGACAGGGGAATATGATAAGACCATCGAGTACTTTGACAAGAGCTTGAAGATCCTGGAGAGTGTTGGAGACATATACGAGATAGGCAGGGTCTACAACAACCTAGGAGAGAGTTACAAGCTGAGAGGTGAATGGACCCCGGCCATCGAATGCTTTGAGAAACAGATAGAGGCCGCACGCCAGGCCCAATACCCCCGATGGGAGGCGTGGGCTCTTTTCACAATGGGAGAGTGTTACGCCAAGAAGGGAGATACGGATAGAGGCCTCGAATGCTGCAAGAGCGCACAGAAGATACTGGCAACATTCGAAGATAAAGTTGGGATGGCTGCAGTCCATAGAAACTATGGGATCATATATCGACTCCGGGAAGAATGGGATACGTCACTAAAGCATTTCGAGAAAAGCATAGCAACCTACGAGAAGCTGGACATCCCATTCTACCATGCATATGCACTATACGAATTCGGCTTGATGCACAAAGACAAGGGGGAGAGAGAAGATGCGAGGCGTTGCCTCGACAGGGCACTGAAGATGTTCACAACGATAGAGGCAAAGATGAACATCATACATGTCGAGAGAGAGCTGAAAGAACTCTAAAGATCGACATAGACGCGCTATATGAGATATCGCAGGACCTAGCTATGCCAAGATATAGGTCTCAGTAACTCATAGCCTGCTCACCATATTGTACCCCCCTGTTTCCCATTCATTGGGCGGGTCTGCGCTTACCAACTTGTGATCCACTCGTTGGGCGGGTCTGCGCTTACCTGGATGAAGTATCCTTTGTCGGCGTCCATGTTGAAGTACGAGGTGAACGGTTCTTGGCTGGGCTCGTATTTCACCCATCCGCCTGTGGTATATTTGCGTATCATCAACACGCTCACGCCTCCATTCTGTGCCTCTATCTCTACAGTGGCGTTCTTGCAGCCCTCGGGGCCGAAGCCGCCATCGGGCCTTACCAGGTCTGTGGGCGGACTTACGAGGTTGAGGCCACTGCCGAGGGTTATGGTCTGCGGCGACTCGAACACCACACTAGCAACGCGCCACTCGTTCACGGGGTCATTGTCTAGTTGGATGAAATATCCCTCCTTGGCATACATGTTGAAGTAGGATGTGAACGGTTCTTGGCTGGGCTCATACTTCACCCAACCACCAGCAGTATACTTTCGTATCACCAACACACTCACACCAGGATTCTGAGCCTCTATCTCCAAAGTAGTGTTCTTACAGCCCTCGGGACCAAAACCGCCATCAGGGCGGATCAGATCTATGGGCAGGTCCATGCCAACGAGGTTCAACCCCGCACCTAGGACGAGCACGGATTTGGCGCCCATGGTGCTGTTGGGGCCGATATAGCCGGGGTTCCTTCCTCGAACGATGTAGAAGTGTTCTAGGCCATCGCCCCATGCGCCAGTATGATTGAAGTATGTCTCTGCTACCCCATCCCCTACCAGTGCCCAGGGCCAGGGGGCGTGGGGGTCGGTGCTCTCATAGATGTTGAACATGTTGACATTGGTCCCCATGCTGTCCCACTGGATGCTCATATTCTCGTCATTGTGGCCTATGACCAGGTTCGAGGGGGGTGTCAGGATGGGAGACCAGCTCTCTCCCTGCGATTCCACCGGTCCAAAGCATATAACGGTGGTGTTCACGTTGCTGGATATGTCCACTGCCACTATGGCATAGTAATAGGGGGTGCCATCGGAGGTTGTGATGTCTGTATAGTTCTGAGTATCGGGCAAGGTTATGGTGTCCAGAGGCGTTAACGGGCCAACATCCGCAATTGGGCTGGTGGCCCGGTATATCTCATAGCGGTCGAAATCCGGAGGGGCATAGTAGTCGTGCCAGTCTAGGTCTATGGCCCCACCTCCATCTTCAGGGTGGTCGCTCGCCGTAAGGGTATCTATAGGCGGAGGCGAATAGTCTATCGCGGTGTAGCCAAAGTAGCGGAGTATACCATTGGTTATTCCCTGG
>DAOVJP010000096.1 GCA_030673205.1 Thermoplasmata archaeon | reverse complement strand
TGCTCCTTTATCTTTTCCAGCAGCCCCCTCTCCTGCAAGATGGTCACAGCCTCCGTTTGGATCTTCCAGTCCAACTGTTCCACCTCTTTCCTGAGCTTCCGTGAGCGGCTCGCCGCCCCTTCCAGCTCCTCAGCCTTCCCTAGCAGCGAGAAGAACTGCTCCCTGAGCGCCCGCACCTCCACATACAACTTCCCTCTCTTCTCTTTGAGAGCTCGAACCGCCGCGTTCCCCGCATCCCTCTTCTTCGTTTCCTCCAGCAGGATCGGCTCTTGCTCCCGGAATAACTTCTCAAGCGCTCCTTTTTCCTCAGCCAACGCGGATGCTATCAGGGTATGTTTCTCGGCCAGCAAGAGCATGACCTGGGTGCGCGTCATGTTCTGAATGTTCAAAGTTCTCAGTTTTTCGTCAGAAAACCCCTTCAACAGTGCTCCTGGGGCGGTCCTCGGCGGAAGCATATTCCCTTTTCCATTTTCCTTTGACACGTGCTTCACCATACATGCCTCTGCATATAACGATTACTGGACAATTGCGATGCCCGAATGGCCTGTGGGGCGGCCCAAGAGATCACTGTGTCTCTATCTTGAAGAAGACGTGCATGCCTTCCAGCGTGGTGCGTATCTTGTCCGCGAACCAGATGGCATCCTTCACGGTGGCCTTGTCATCCCAGCTATAGACAAAGTCATAGTTTCCCTGGGTAGGGGCAAAACCTAGCATCTGCAGTCTCTCTACTACCTGGGAGGGTCCCGCTCCCTCACTGGAAAAGAACAGTGTGAGGTAAGTTTTCATTTTTGTTCACCAACTCCAATATCTTCATCTTCGTTCTTAAGCCTTTCCTCATTGCTATCGGAGGGTTTTTTGTATCACCTTTCCCATTATCCCATGATGCACGGGGAAACGTCGGGGACGGCAGAGCTGTCCGAGCTATTGGCAGCAACGATGCTGGTCGTTGTCGCCCTCTCCATCTTCTTCGCCAGCCTCGGGACCGCCTTGGTGAGGTCCGCGGAAATGCAGGATTCGAACCACCTGGGATATGAGGCCGATGAGCTGTGCACGACACTCCGCTCCTCCTCCCTTCTCTCCTCCTCTCCAGGAGTGTTCCCCATGGAAAAGCTGGAGGCGCTGGACGCGGAGCAGATCGCCGCCGCATTCCCGCCTGAGCAACTCGGCTATCAGTATAGTATAATACTAGAGGATACTAGTACATATACAGTGCAACAGGCCGCGTTCCGATTCAACACCTCCTCCCCCGACCAACAGGATGTATACATCTCCTCCCTGCCGGGAATAATGGAGGCGGGCGAATGGGAAAGACACACATGCAGACTCACGGTGATGATATGGGAGGCAGCAACATGAGGCTTCAGGAGCGGAGGGAGGCACAGATGCTCTTGTTCGACGCCCTCGTCTTCTTCATCATACTATCGGCGGCCACCCTCATCCCATCCATGTTCCTCAGAGGACAGGATATGGCCGCAGACACGGGCATGTACACCACCCTCCAGACACAGGCGGAGGCGACCCTGGAAAGCATGTTGCAGGCCACGATCCCCGCCACGACCTTCCCCGCATCGGAAGAGGACACGCTCCTCCAACACCTCCAGGTAGGGGAAGGCCTGCAGCTCGAAGCCCAGGGGTTAGAGGACGGGACGGAAAGGGAGAGGTATGGGAGCTTTGAAGCCGCGGTGGCGCTCCTCCTCTCCAACACAATATCACTAGGGAACGAGGCACGGATACAGGTGGAACGAGAGGACATGATGTTCTCCATCGGGCCGGAACCGCCCACAGGACACGACATCGCCTCCGCAAAACAGGTGTACGAGGGCACCGGGGTGGAGGTGACGATATTGTTGTGGAGGCGGTGAGGGAGCGGTGTGGAGGAGGAGGCGGTGAATTCGTTGTGGCCGGGGGCAGAACTAGGAATGAAAGCGAGTAGTAGAAGCGTCCCGGCCGGTTACCCGTACATTACCTGGACACGACAGAGGGTTAGAAGAGCATTCGTTCCAGTCCGGCGACCATCTCGTGGGTCTGTTGTATGCTTATCTGGTATTTCTGTGCAGAGTCGAACGAGGTCTTTGTTCGCTCGAACACTTCTCTTAGGAAGGGACGACTGTTGAGTTCATTGCCCAGGAAGGAGAGGTCCAACTCCTGTCTGCCTCTGGCAGGATCTATCAGTGCTAGGATGTCGGAATGGTCTTTCTCCAGCTTCCCACGTTCCCAGGAGGGGTTCCTACTCTTATCATTCTCGATCCTCCAGTTCCTGTCCCATGCCGCTTTGAGCTTCATCATCAATAACAATGACCTGGTGGGCACCGGGATCAGCAGGTCGTCCAGGGGTCGTAACTGGGTGTTGTTGTCGAGTAGTGAATAGGGTAGTTCTTCCGTTCTACCTGCAAATTGATTTCTCTCGCCCCTGCCGCCGAAATCGATCTCGATCTCGCCGCTCTCAAGATCCCTAGCAATATATCTTATCCCGGTTTCCGGGTCTCTCTTTCTCGTATAGCCTTTGTTCTCCACCAGATAGTTGGTGAGTGTGCTCTTCGTTCTGCTGTTCGTGACCAGGTCGATGTCCACTGAACCATAGTACGGGTTGTAGATATACACAGCCCAACCTCCCACCAGGACCGTGGTCGGTTTCGTAGGCTTTTCACGGCTGGCTAGCCACTGGAATATAGTCTTCACTTCCGCAATTGAATCACTCATTATTTTCTGTAATATCGGCATATCGTTTCACTATCTCCTGTGCAAAATCCCTGGCAGAGTAGCCTAATCCTGAAAGGTCCAAGAGGGTTTGCGAGGGTGAGACAACGAGGATGCCTTCCCTGCTCCTAGCAACGGTGAATACATCCCTGTCGGCAGAGTAGAACACAACATCAATTCCGCCTCCTCCCCCATTCTCTCTCTTCATCTCCTGAAACGCATCCTTGTTGGATACATAGCAATAGACAGAATCATGTCTGGCCCCATATCCTATGTACAAAGAGGCCGAAGTATACGAGGTGAAGGCTAGCGGCATGTTCCACCCCTCTGCGGTCCTGGTGAGCGTCTCCGCAGCCTCGTAGGTGTTGGAAAAATGGGTCTTCACAACTCCCAATCGGAGGTCGTCCAAGGGCCGCTCCCACGCAGCCGCATCTAGCAATTTATTTGTGTCGGTGATCTCCACCCGATTACCCCTCTGCGTTACTATCCCACGGGCTATCAATTTCTTGACCACCGCATGTGTCCAGCCGTATGAAAGCCCTTCCTTCAGGGCGATCTGCCGTATCGAGATCGTCTTCTCCTTTAGAAGCCTTGAAGACACCCGCCATGCCTTTTCAGTGGTAAACCTCGCGTTCTGAACACTGTGCTCCTGGGTCACGGAGACATCGCGGGGTAGAGGAACGATATCGACACCGGCCTGTTCGGCAGCATCCAACACGCTGGTAGGGACCACCTTGGCGGCAAGAACAAAATGTGTGTCGTCCTCCGAAACCAGTAGCCTCTGGTACAATGTCAGCATTGCCACCTTTTGAAGGGATGCAGTGTTCGCCACCTCCACAACATAGATGTCACCTCCATCTCGAATGAACATATCTGGCTGGACATTACTGATGCTTGACATTTCCACTACAGCATCGTCGGATAGATGCAGTAGGGCGAACAATACCTTTGTTATCTCATGTGGATCAGTTAGCTTCTCAGGCATGATAGGTATCGGTATATCGTGAGAAGTATTTATAGTTATCAGTGATAGGTGTCGTCATGTAGATATCACTCCGGATGCCTCGTCCTCAAACTCCTCTATAAATCGTTCCATCAATTCTTTTCCTTTTCTGATTGGCAATCTCCCGAAGAGTATGTTCTTTTCGGTCACAGCTAATTCACGACCGCGGAAAAAGGTTGCTCCAGCGACATAAAAATCCCCATTGAGAATGCATGACTCTGAAGACTGCGGAATGAACAATAATTCAAACACCACGTATCCTAAGTCGCAATTAACTGCAACTAGAGAGCCTTTTTGGGGCGTTAACGATATCTTATTGGCGAAAACCCGTTTTGTCGTCTCTTTTCCATCTGAATCTTCTGCAACAATTTTGAACCCGTTTTTCGCTAACCACAATATTACAGATGGTCTAACGGTTTCAACGGATTGACTCACATTGATCTTCCTCGTAGTTCGTGACATTTCATCACCTTCTTTTTGTTCACTCGGCTCCCCCTTTCGAGCCTGTATCTAGCAGGCGAGTAAGCGGAACTTCTGTTCCGCTTTACGAACCCTCCGCTTGGGGTCATTTGTCTTGGCGGAAACAGGTTTCCGCCGACCGCACAGCCGTTCGCTGTGCGATGCATTGGTTAGTATAGCTGGGAACATGCGTTCCCAGACTGCGAGGAAAGCTCTGCTTTCCCCTTGCCTTTTCACCTGAGGTGAAAAGAGCCGCCGGAGGGATTCGAACCCTCGACCTGCTGATTACAAGTCAGCTGCTATACCGGGCTAAGCCACAGCGGCGCGATGAACGAGCTTGCGAGTGAAGCGCGCAGCTGTGGTGAGGCTTGCTTCCACGGAAGTCGTTAGACTTTTGTGGACGTATGGCGAAATGAATTTCGCCATGTGTGGAGAATCACTATTCTCCGCACGTAGCGGAGCCCGTAGGGTTCCGCGAGAAGCCACAGCGGCACGAGCGAATGTGTCATTCGCGAGCGGAGGGAGCGCCAGAGGCGTTCCCACCAGTTTTGTGCGCAAAACGCCACCTGTTCAGGAACGTTAGTTCCTGAGAGGCGGAATTTATTCCGACGGTTCGCAAACATTCGTTTGCTCACATATCGGAGTGTATACTCCGACTATGCGCGGAATCCCTAGATTCCGCTCACACATCGGAACGCTTCGCGTTATAGATGCGAGTAGAGGCGTTTTGGTAGCAAGTTGTGGTGAGGCTTGCTTCCACGGAAGTCGTTAGACTTTTGTGGGCATAGCGGAGCCCGTGGGGTTCCGCGAGAAGCCACAGCGGCACACTCCTCGCTCTTGGAGCCCTATGAACCGGCCTTGTTTATTTAAGCCATTCGCCCGCCCTATCGAGGCACGCGGATACTTCAGCGTCTGTCCTATTCTTCAGTGTTCGTCCCAGAAATGACTTATTATATGGGCTCAAATGGAGATGTAGGTGTTTAGAATGAAAAAGAAAATCCAAATATGGACTGTTGCGAGCCTGTTGATAGCGACTGTATTCGTCTCCCTACTTGCCACTCCTGGCATGGGGGAGAACATCGTCTCCGGACAAGTGTTGGACGGGGAGACCGGTCTGGCGGTCGAGGGGGCGGACGTGGTGTTCTGGCCCATGGAAATGTACATGGAAGCGTACAACGAACCTGGTACATATGACGAACCCGAGCCGATGCCAATGCCGGTGGAGACTGTGACCGGCCCCGACGGCCGTTTCGAAGTTGTTCTAGAGCCCGGGGATCATTCCATCTCCGTCTACGCCCCCGGTTACGAGGAATATTGGGGTATCTATGATGCCACGGGAGAGGTGGTCATCCGACTCATGCCTATACCCGAGCCCAACAGCATCCTCGAGGGCGTGATCACGGACGAGATCACCGGCGATGGGATATACAATGCCAGCGTCTTCGTCTATTCTTCTGATCCCTACTGGGGGATGTGTCATCCAATGGAGGATGGCCAGATGATTGATTGTTACTATGGCGGCGTTGCCTTCGACGCCCAAGAGGTGTTCACCGACGAGAACGGCGCCTACTCCATGGCTCTTAGGCCGGGTTTCTACACCATAACGGTGCTCGTGGATGGGTACAAAGGGTATGAGGGACAGTTCATGATAGGCGAGGAGCAGACCTTTGTGCTTGACATCGCCCTTGAACCCCTCCCACCACTCGATTCCACCCTATCCGGCGTGATAT
>DAOVJP010000342.1 GCA_030673205.1 Thermoplasmata archaeon | reverse complement strand
GTGTTGGAGGATGCTGTTAGAAACTTGGCATCCTCCGAATCGGAGTATGAAGAGATACTGAAATTGGTGGACATGGATCAGGCAGAGGAGGAAGAAGGGACAGAGGATGCGGCGTTGGGACTGGAGGATGCCGATAGAGAGGTCGAGGAAGAGCTGATGGAAGAGGTAGAGGGGGAGTTGGGGGAGGAAGTTGAGGAAGAGTTGATGGAAGAGGTAGAGGGGGAGTTGGGGGAGGATATACAAGAGCCGGCAGTTGAAGCGAGAGGAGAGGAAACTGCAGAGGAGTTAGCGCCTGAAGCGGTGGAAGCCGAGGTCGCCTCTCGGTTAGTGGAAGAGGCGCTGGGGGAAGATTTTGCATCAGAAGAGGTACTAGATGCCAAAGTAACTGACCTAGGCGGCGAGGACCTTTCCCAAACATCTGATCTTGATGAAGTGGAGATATTCATGTGCCCCGTATGTGGAGAATTGACCAGCATGAATGTGGATGCCTGTCCCAACTGCGGGGCCGTCTTTGCTGATGAAATGCCCTCCGAGGAAGAGCAACTCCCCCCTGGCCCACCGCCATTTCCTCTTCCTTCTGTGGCCGAGCCTACAGCCGCTGATTTAGATGTGGAAGAGTTCGTCGTGGAGGCAGAGGAAGGGGGAGGAGAGATGGCGGAGGTTTCCATCCCTGTTGCCGACAAGCGCTCGATCTCAAAAGGAGAGACCGTGACCATCGCCCCGAAAACGTTGCCCAAAAAGACCATGGCTTCCAAAGCTGAAAGCGAATCGGCTAGGGCGGCATCGAGGGTCAAGGCGGGGCCTGCAAAGGTAGCAAAGGCGACCCCCAAGGCCTTGCAAAAGACGTCCTTCACAAGCGCTTCACCAGGAACTGTTACCAGAGGGAAGAGGAGGCATGCTAAGATAATGGACCCTCGATGGGAGAAGCAGAGGGGCATGTTCTTGACCAGTTCCATCTTTGTCTCTGTGGCCATGCTTCTTCAGTATGCCGTCATAGCCCCCTACTGGGAGGATTACGCTAGCACATACTATATAGGGGTCCTTTTGGCATTTGGAATATATTCTGCCTGCGGAGCGGTCTTGGTGCTCACAGGCAAAGAGGAGTTTGAGAAAGGTTTTCTCAAGAACTCCGCCCTCTTTTTCATAGGTGTGATGATCGCGTTAGCTCTCTCGGGACAGGCTTTGGCTGGGGCAGAGACACACCCTATCGTTGCTATGGGCGGATCGTTCTTGGCCCTCATCTTGTGTTCTATCGGCGCCTTGAAGATGAGAGACAGGATGGGTCAGACCGTCGTTTGGACATTTGGAACTCTTTTCATATTCATATTCTCATTGGCCACCCTCTCCTCTTTGCGATCCGGCGAGCCTATGCCTTCCATCTTCATATTGGCACTGGGAGTGCTCCTGGTTGCAACAGGTTTCAGCCTATACGTGTATGGAAAATGGCAGCACATGCTCTTGTCAACGGAAATGAGGTCAGGAGATCGGATGTACCTCAAGAAGGAGTACGCCTCCGCTCTTGACGTGTATGAAGAAGCACAAAGAAAGAGCCCGGAGGGAAACTATGATGAAGCAGCGTGGCTCAGCAAGGGCTCGGCACTCATAAATCTTGGACGGTATGAGGAGGGGATCGTGGCCCTTGATGCGGCTTTGCACATCAATCCACAGAGCGAAGTGGCCTGGAACAACAAGGGGAATGCCCTTTCCAAACTGGGGAACCAGACCGGGGCTTTGAAGTGCTACAAGGAAGCGGTGAAGATGAACAACTCCTATGAGATAGCATGGAACAACATGGGAAACGTATATGCTAGGAGAGGTGTGTATGACAAAGCTATCAGATGCTACGATAGGGCCTTATCGCTGCAGCCAAGATACAAGGACGCCCTCATAAACAAAGGGTATGTTCTGGTGCGGCAGGGCAGATACGAGGAAGCCATAGCATGCGCCGATCGCATCACCGTTCCCTCTCCCATGTAGAAGTTCCTAGTGCCGTGCCGTGTCAAAAGTTTTTGTCTTTAGTTTACAACAAACTACATATACTATGTCATAGATTATTTCTAATCGGTGAAGGTGTAGAATGTCTGCAGGGCGTCCAACCCGGTCGGATACGGAGAAGAAGAGGCTTATGACGCTATGGTCTCATGCGGCCATCCTTTTCGTCGTTGTCACCCTGGCATCGGCACATATCATTCCATTGCTCCAGAGTTC
>DAOVJP010000133.1 GCA_030673205.1 Thermoplasmata archaeon | reverse complement strand
GATCTGAGCTAGAACTGCCAGTTGTGAAAACTATTAGGGCCACTTATGAGGAGTCAAACGAGACTTTTCCCACGTTGGTTTACACAGGAGAGGGATATGCAATGGGATACTCTTGCAACCGGAGCAAGGTTATGATCAAAAGGAGTTCAAATGGAGAGACGTGGACAATTCCAATTAGAGTTGACATAAGCGGAACGGAACCATATTTGGTGAAGGCAAACCAAAGCCAGTACTCTCTCTATCTCACTAGAGGAGATCCCGTGAGCTTTCTTGTAGCCAATGAGAGCGGAATGATAGAAACACTGGAAACGATAGATAAAACAAACCCTGGCGGGATAGGAATCAACGTTGGCAGAGGTGCCTATTCAAAACCAGAGGGCTTTTTCCTTAATGGCTCCTATTTTGCTATCTTCAAGTTCCACCAGACTGCAGATCCCGCTAGCTTCTATACCTTTGGAATACGGGAACGTACTGCAGAAGACCAATGGCAAGGGGGCCACCCGCAAGCCATATTATCGGAGGAAACAAGCGTTTCAATGATCTGGAGTCGAGGTAAATATGTCGTTTCGTATTCCTTATTCATGGATGGACGCTTCCATGGATACATTGTTACTTCGTCAGACCGTAACAATTGGGCTTCCCCGGTGCTTTATGGTTACGGCCAAAACCAATCTCTACTTGAGTTATCTAACGATACCTTCGCCATCGCCAATACTCTTGGTCTGTGGATGAGTGAGGACCTAGTGAACTGGACGCATGTGCTGAACAAGACGTATCGGGACCCGAGCATTGTGGAGATGGAGGATGGGCGGCTGATGGTCGCCTATGTCTCGAACGTATCTGGCAGCGATGATATCTGGGTGGACATCGTGGATCTGCGGGATGAGCCGCCGGTGACCGATCAGGGCGAGGATCTGGGCGCCATAATGGCCAAACCAGTGGTCTGGATGCCCTTGGCCGGAGGCGTGACGTTCGTGGCGCTGGCCGTGGGGCTTCATCTGCGTAGGGGGGTGGATCGGCATGGAGAAAGTGGCGACGGCGAAGAGAGCGAAGGCCAAGAGGGCGCAACAGACACGCCCCGAGACCCTGCCGACGCGGGGGAAGAAGAGGAGAAGACAGGACAAGGGCTTGGCTAGTCAATTGCTTTTTCTCTCCCAACGATGGGCATGGAGGGTACACGGACCCGCTGTGCATGCTGCCCGGAGCGTTAATATTAATAGTGTTCTTCCTTCTACTCCTCCTCGCCTTCAGGCGCAAAAGAGGAAGAGAAGATGAAGAGCCAGCGGAAGATAGTGAAGAACGTGGGGAAGGGAGCTCAGGAGAGCAGGGGGAGCGTGGAGAGAACGCCGCGAGGGCGGCGGACGATGGGGAAGAGAGTGGCAACGTTGGCCATACTGGCATTGCTCGTTTGTGTCCCCTTTCTAACAGTTCAGGCGGATCAGCTTTCCGGCTCCGACCGGACCCATAGCGCCCCTTATGGTTTCATGGGAAAGGTGTTGGGACAGGATGGGACGACGCCTGTGGTCGGCATAGAAGTGGTTGGGATAGTGAGAGGCCCGGACGGCGTGGAGCACGAGAGGGTCGTTGACACTACTGACGAGAACGGGAGCTACAGCATCGTCTTTGCCTATTGGAAGGATGGCGACCGTGCCATCATCGCCACTTCCCAGGGCAACCTATCCTGCCAGGAATATCCTCTGTTCAAGGGCGTAGGTGGCGACCTCATATCTCTGGATCTGGTCCTGCATGATGGGCCGCCCACGCCTCCGCCATGGGAGCACGCAGAGGACAAGGACGAGGAAGGAGGGGTGAGCCCGGCGCTGCTCATAGTTCTGAGCATAGTGGCTTTCATCATCATATTGTTCCTCCTGCGCCCTAAAGAGGGAGAGAAGAAGAAAGAGAAGGCCAAGGATGGCTACTCCAAGGAGCGCAAACGGAGTAGATAGGATGGCGAGTGTGCAATCGGAGTAGATAGGATGGCGAGTGTGCAATCGGAGTAGATAGGATGGCGAGTGTGCAATCGGAGTAGATAGGATGGCGAGTGTGCAATCGGAGCAGATAGGATGGCGAGTGTGCAATCGGAGCAGATAGGGAGTGAATAGAATGCGCAAGGAAGAAGAGTTCAACGACTGGTACAACAACATAGTGGAGGAGGCGGGGCTGGTGGACAAACGCTACCCCGTGAAGGGCATGAACGTCTGGCTCCCCTACGGATGGAAGGCCATGAGGCTCATAGACGCCCTCATTCGCAGGGAGATGGAGAGGACCGAGCACGATGAGGTCTGCTTCCCACTGCTCATCCCAAAGACGGAGTTCGACAAAGAGGCGGAGCACATAGCGGGTTTCGGAGCCGAGGTATACTGGGTCACACACGCCGGGAACAACGAGCTCGACGTTCCTCTGCTGCTGCGGCCCACGAGCGAGACGGCCATGTACCCCATGTTCTCTTTGTGGGTGCGCAGTCACACCGATCTTCCTCTCAAAACCTTCCAACTGGTCAACACCTTCCGATACGAGACGAAGCAGACCAAGGCATTCATCCGCATGAGAGAGATACATTTCTTCGAAGCGCACACATGCCACGTGGACTTCGAGGATGCGGAGAGGCAGATAGCGGAGGACCTGGAGATAATGAAACACTTCGCGAAGGACCTGTGCATACCATACCTCCTCACAAAGAGACCGGACTGGGACAAGTTCGCAGGCGCATACTACACTGTAGGACTAGATACCATCATGCCCACGGGCCGCACACTGCAACTGGGGAGCATACACCAGTACAAGACCAACTTCGCGGTCCCCTACAACATCACATATGAGAATGAGGGAGGAGAACAGGTGCACGCCCACCAGACCACCTACGGCATGAGCGAACGGCTGCTGGGAACGGTCGTGGGCATCCACGGCGACGAGAAAGGCATCATCTTCCCCCCCAGCATAGCGCCCATCCAGGCAGTGATAGTGCCCATACTGTCCAAGGGGAACCAGGAGCACGTCATGGAAGAGGCCCGCAAGTTGGAAGAGGAGTTGAAGGCCGAAGGTATAAGGGTACACCTGGACGACCGCGACTTCCGCCCAGGCTACAAATATAATGATTGGGAGCTGCGCGGGGTGCCGCTCCGACTGGAGATAGGCATGAGGGACATAGAAGGGGGGCATGTGATGGCCGCCTGCAGGGTGCAGGGAAAGAAGATCCTGGTGAAGAGAGAAGGAGCGGGGGAGCAGATAAAGCTCATCTTCCAGGAACAACAAGAGATCCTATGGCAAAAGGCCAGGAGCATATTGGAAGAGTCCATAAGGACCATAGAGGACTACAACCAGTATGAAGAAGGCACCATAGCCAAGGCAGGATGGTGCGGCGAAGAAGAGTGCGGCCACACCATAGAGGATTTTACAGGAGCAGCCATATTGGGCACGCCGGTACCGGAAGAAGAGACTCCAGAGGGGACCAGGTGCTGTGTTTGCGGCGCCCATGCCCCAAGCTGGATATACATAGCAAAGACGCACTAGGATCAGGCATAGCCCATGGTGAAGGTTATGGTCCCACGATAACTTCCCTCGTCCACTCCTGCAGGGACCTGTATCCACCAGTACACGGCGGTCACCATGGGGTTCGTGCTGACCCTAGTATCCTGTCCCGTGCGCACACTGTCCGTATCTATGCCTGTGTCATAGACACATTCTGTGAGAGGATCCCATACCCCATCCCCTCCCGTCACGTTCCCCGATATCCATTCGGATAGCACCGTTCCCTTGTCAGGATCGCCGGCCGCGACCTCGCTTCCGGCGGGATACGAGGAAGAGGTGTATTGTGTTATTCTGATATCTCCTTCGGACACATCCGTGCTTCCGTCCACGTCCACATAGGTCCATTCCCCATCCTCCCACCGTCCATCGGGTGTGAGTTGATCCGTCACGGTAGCATCGGCGAGGTCGGCGAGTGGGAGACCTGCATCCTGGTCTCCGACCATCACGAGGGTGTTGTTATCGAGCGCGTCCCCCGATCTCGGTCCGAAGGCATATTGTCCCCATCCCGGGGAAGCAAGATATGTGATGGGAGGAACGTTCTCGCCCCATGCATAGAGCGAGTTGCTGATGCCAGGGCCAGTGAAGAACACCGGGTCGCCCCAGTTGTTCGTTCCAGCGCTCTGTATGTCCGAATAATAGCTGAATGGGCCGCCCGAACCGTCGCTGAGTTTGCCGTTGAAGTTCTGCACGGCGAGTTTGTTAGCGTCTATCCACTTGGTTGGGTCGCCAACCTTCAACAGGTTTGTCATGGATACGTTGATGGCATTCTCGCAGTTGGCGGAATATGTCATCGTGGAGGGGTTTGTGAACATCTGTGCGGCTCCCCCCGGCGGGAAGCTACCTGCAGGCGATCCTCCCGAGGTTATGCTTATGTATTTGTATATGCCGAACTCGGTGTATTTCGCATCCCATATCCCATTCCCTATATCGGTGAGCGTGGCGTTCACATCCCACGTGTAGACGTTGGTGAAACCAAGGGTGGGCGTATCGTCGCCGAGATCGGTCCACGCGCCGGAGGGGCCGGAGGCGTTGCGAAGCTGCGGTCCCAGGGTCACGTTCACATAGAGATGGTGGTGGTAGCGGTTATCCCCCACATCCTTCTCCGTATACTCGTATTGGCTGAGCAGATCCGCTTCCAGATAGCTCAAACTGCTGTCGGGGAAGAGCACGCTCCACGTTCCCGGGCTCCACCCTGCCCCGTAGTTCGAACCGCCTGTGTAGTTCAAAAGGAAATAGCTGTTCCTGTTCGCCCTGAGCTGGGCTGGAGGGGTGCTGGCGAGCTGTACGCTCCCCTGGTCATACCAACATCGTATCTCCACGGTGGCGTTCACCCAGAAATCGTCTATATCCCCGCTGTTCCTGGCATCTATGTAGAAATTGAGGGTGGAATCGGCGTCCACCTTGCCCTTCTTCTTGGTCAGGCCAGATTGGAGTACGTCTATGCTCTCTATTATGGGGACAGCTACGTTGACATCTATGTCCCCGCCGTCGCTCCCGCCTCCCAACGTCTTTATCCCCATGCGCCCCGGG
>DAOVJP010000053.1 GCA_030673205.1 Thermoplasmata archaeon | reverse complement strand
TGTACTCGATAGGGATGGACCAGAGGTAGGCCTTCAGCTCCATGTCTAGTTCCTTCACCACTATCCCCTTCTCTTCCAGGTCCGTTATGTGTACCATCACATGGTCCGCACACATCGGGAGGGCAATACGGGCGAAATCCTCTATCTCCTTGGTGGTCACTGGCCCCCCTTTTTCCTCTATAGCTCCTTTGATGAAGGAGTATATCATCAGAGGCAATGTGTCATCCTCCAGTACACGTCGTCCTGTTCCATCTGACGGCTTAGAAGTGAGAGGAGGTTTAAACCTGTCGCTTTTTCTAGACCATTATTCTTCAATCAGGATGTAGGCGAATTTCGTTTAGCGCTTTTACATCCCCCCACAATCTTTTTCAACCCCTAGAACAATATAGTCATGGGAGAGATTAACATGGAGCGCCGCATACGAGGGAGCAGCTTAAATGGCTATCTAAAGTTCATCAAAAAGAAATGGGGGACGAGCGGGATGGAGCAGTGTATGAGGGATATTGGCATAGACGATATGACATTCAAGGACGGCCACTATTACCAGGATGAGGTAGTGGGCAATGTCCTCCGGTGGGTACACAGGGAGAAGGGAAGGGAGGCGGTGGTCGAGGCTGGAGGCTCGATATTGCACAACCTAGGTATCCTCTCCTGGCTCGTACGATTTGCCAATATTAGTACCCTAGCGGAGAAGTTCCCCAAGAACTACAGCGAGGTGTACACATTCGGTAAGTGCTGGGTGGACACATCCGATCCCAAGAACATAACTATCAGCTTCAAGGGCGTGGGCTACTACGAAGAGGCATGCCTGGCTTGGGAGGGCATATGCAAAGAGGCTCTAGCCATGACGAAGACAAAGGGCAGGGTCACGCACACCAAATGTGAGCGGCTGGGAGATGAACGCTGCGTGTTCCTCGTCGAATTGTAGTGCCCTACGCCTTCTCATCGATCCCATGCTCGATATGCTCTCTGTTCCCATCTAACTCCCTCCCCTCGATGGGAAGGTTTTTCTATCCTATCGTACACTCCTCCCACATGACCGTACGGGAGATATTGAAGCTCTCCAGGTTCCATGCCGCGGGGGCGGTGTGGATAGTGCCCCTGTCCGGGGCGTTGGCCCAGGGCGGCCGTGCCATAGACCCTCTCTTCCTCCTCCAACTGTTGGTTATCAGCGTTGCGGCCTACGTGTTCGGGGTGGTGACGAACGAGATCGTGGACCTCCCATTCGACAAGAAGAACAGATCGGTGTCAACCAAACCCCTGGTATCCGGCACCGTTCCCATGTCCACCGCCATAGGATTGGTACTGTTCTCCGGCGCAGTGGGAGCCTGCGCAGTGTTCCTCTTCTGGGGGCTGTTCCCTCTCCTCGTATACCTGTTGTGCACGATCATGGGAATGATGTACAACTTCCTGGGAAAGAAGGTGTGCGGGGCGGATGTGTTCATAGCGCTGTGGGCCGCGTCGCTCTGTTTCCTAGGCGCCCTAGCCGTATCTGGGCCCTATTCCATCACGCCTCTGGCCTATGTGTTGGGAGCCATGTGGTTCTTCCGTTTGATGTTCTCCAACAGCGTCAGCGGAGGATTGAAAGACATAGAGAGCGACCGCAAGAACAGAGGCAGGACCATCCCCATCGGCCTTGGAGTTAGGGTGAGAAAAGGCAGAATGAGATACACGGGGATCTGGTGGGTGTACGAGCTTGGCCTGGAGGTGTGTTTCGCCGGAGCCATACTCCTGCCCATGTACATGGGAATGGTGGAGTATAGTGCTCTCCAGACCGTATTGATAGTGATCTTCATCGGCATCATGGCCCTCACCCTCCCCCATATCTCTCCTCGCATACTGGACGAGCCCTCCAGAGAGAAGATAAAACGCTTCACCTACCTCCGAGAGGCGATGGGCTTTGGCATAATGGGCATAATGCTCCTGGGTGTGGCGGGATGGGAGAGAGCGGCGTTGATGCTTTTCGTTCCTTTATTATGGTTCGCTATCTGGGTCCGCTTGATATATCGCAGCAGGCTGCCCACGATATAGGGCTATTCTTTCCGCTTTGCCCACGATCCAACACGCATTGGCTTGCCATCGAATTACCGTCAGGCGCCTTCGACAAAACTCACAGCCCCACGCGCATTGGCCTACCATATATGGCGGTGGTGGTGCCTGCGAACCAGAGAAGAGGGAGGAGGAAAAGGAAGGCGCTCCACCACACGCCCACGACCATGACGGCCATGAAGGCAAAGGCCAGCCATGTCAGGAACATGTCCATGACGATGTAGTTGGTCCACCAAGCGCGGTCGTGCCTTCCTCGGGCTCTCACCACTATTGCCAGTTGTGTCGGGACGACGAAGGCGAAGAAGAACAGAGAATAGAGGTCCAGACCAAGGAGGACGGGGGGGCCGGAGAGGATTGGAAGGGGGGAAGAAAGGAGACGGCTGAACAGTATTGGGAGGGAGAAGGCGAGCAAGACCCAGAACTTTATGAAGAACGCATAGAGGATATGGGGGCTGGACATTCTCAACCTCTGTTTGTGCCTGTAACCCCATACGACGGCCCTGGTCGGCACCCGTAGCTTCCTATCCGTGGGGGCGTCCTTCATCGCATTACCCCAGTTGATGTACACCGCGAAGCAGAATATCACCAGCGCCACAGCGATGGTGTTCATTGTGAGGGAGCCAAAGAAGTCCGGCCTGGCTGCGGCGGCCCCGAACAGTGCCCAGAAGAAGAAAGTGAAGCCGAGGGACAGCTCGAAAAAGTAGGCGGTGTACTTCCCTTTGGCATCATAGTGTCCCGCCCATATGTACGAGAGGGACCAGAACACTATGGCCCATGTGTATGGGAAATAGAAGGCGAGCACGATAAGGCCCGCGAATACCGTCACGAGGGTGAATGCTATGGCCTGGCTCATGCTTACCGCTCCGGATACGATGGGCTTGTCCTTCAATTCCACCACCATGGAATCCAGTTTGTAGTCGCATATCTCGTTGTAAGCCCCTCCGAAGGAGTGGAACCAGAACCCGAGCCACATGAACACCAGGAACTCCTCCCATGACAGGATGTGCCCGACGGAATAGGCGCCCACCATGGCTATTCCCGCGGTCAGCATGGCGGAGAATATCCTGCCCAGCTGGCCGTATCTCTTGAGACGAGAAAACAGCCTGTCCTGCGACCTATGTCTCGACCTGCGCTCCGTTCCATGCCCCTGGTCATGTCGCGGGCCCTGCCTTATACCTTCTCTTGGGTATTGCCTCTGGTTGCGCCTTGAACTCTCTCTCGGTCTTGTTGGCATTGCATGCTCATCAGGCAACCGATTTAAATATCTGTTGGGATACTTGTGTGCCCATGAGCGCAGAGGAGCTTACGGCCAAATTCCATTCCGTTCCCGAAATGAGGCCCGTGGTGGTCATACCCTGCCACGACCTCAACAAGATCACATCCATGGCCAAGGTGCGTGGATGGCGGGAAGCTAACGGCGAGGCAAAAAAGCTCACCAGCCTTTGCGGCCTCATAAGATATTGTGCCGGACTGGAGGAGGAGAGGACGTTCTTGATCCGAACATCCTGAAGGAATGAGGGCAAACTCGTGGATGGGGATATCATGGGCCTATGTCCCGCGAACAGCAGAATGGGAGGCCATTACACGTCCAACACCAGCTATCTGAGCTCTTCCTTCGCCGACGGCACATACAAGGGTGTGGCGGTGACCACCGATCTGGCATTCATAGGCTCGTTGGAAGGGGAGATGGCCGAGGCCTGCTCCGTGCTGTTCTTTCTGGATGCGGGAGAACACAAGGACACCGCGCTGGGAGATGCTTTTCGACGCATATGCATAGAGAGCGGGTATGACAGCCAACGGGTTTTAAGCGAGCCTGTGTGGGGACAGGGGAGCTTCTGCGGCTCGATAGGGTTGAGGGCAGACCTGGCTCAAGGCCGCATGGAAATGGGATGGCAGGAGAGAAGGTGGGAAGATATGCCCCCGTTCTTCGGCGATAACGACATGTTGGCCGTGGAGACCATGGAGGGACAGAGGCTCGTAGGATACATGAAAAGGAGAGACATCCTCTGCGCCCCAATATGCGCCGGAGCGATAGAGAAGGGGTTGAAGAACGGGGACGAACAGGTAGTGGAGCCCTATAACGAACTCACCGTCGTGGCCAACGCCTCGCTTGAGGGGGCTATTCGCCTCCTTGATCGGCTGAAGCAATGAGAACTGCCCTTGCACATCTCTCACATCTCCAGCAATGATACAAAAGGCGCTTGCAATGGCGCTTGCCCTCCTCCCATATTGAACAATAGATAGATTGCGGGAAACCAGCGTTCCTACCCGCGAAACTCTTTATACCCCTGGTTCGCATCAGAGGCTTGATGCGAAGAACCGCAAGCATAATGTTATTGGCCTTGGTCCTTTTTCCGAGTCTAGCCGGTGTTGTGGACTCCGGATCAGGGCATTCTCTCTCCTCCACCCAGAACCTCACGCCCACGGCTAACTATGGTCGGGACGCCTCCCTCCATCTGGTGACATACGATGATGATCTCTATCTCTTTTGGTCCACGAATGATCCGCTCCAGGCCCCGGGAGTTGATCACGATATCTTGTACAAGCAATACAAGGGGGATTCATGGGGTCCAAGCATGGTCTTCACATCCGATGACACGGGCTCTGATTTCTCGCCCTGTTCCGCCATATTCCAGAACAAGCTGTACGTTGTCTGGCAGACAAACGATCCATCCATATCGGATGGCACCGACGACGACCTGGTCATCCGGTCTTTTGATGGCGAGGTTTGGGGGCTAGTGACCGAGATCACCCTCGAGAGTGATGAATACCCCGACCACGATCCCCAAATGATCGTTCACGACAAACATCTGCATGTCACATGGCAGGGCTGGGACGAGAAGAACAGCACCGAGATCATAATGTGCAGGAGTTTCAACGGCGAGACATGGAGCTCAATAGAGAGACCGAGCCAGGATCTGACAGAGAACTGGTCTCCCAGGATAGCATCTGCCGGGGGCATATTATGGTTGATATGGGCGACCTATGACCCTGATATCTCTCCCAGCGAAGATAGCGAGATAGTGGCGAAGAAGATGAGCGAAGGAACGTGGAGCCAACACCTAGTAATGTTAACGAACAACACGGGAGAGGACGATCTGCCAGAGGTCTGCACCTTCAATGGAAAACTCTATGTCGCATGGAGGACGAACGATGCAGGCCTCAGCAGCGGAGAGGACTGGGACATAGTCATGAGATGGTGTGACGAAGCGGTTTGGAACGAAGAGGTGTTCGAACTGACCCCCGGGGATGTGGGCGATGACTTTTGGCCCAGAATGTCATCTTCCACGGAACGGCTCGTTATCGCATGGCAGACCACGGACTCCGGGATAAGCTCAGGGACCGATACTGATGTGGTGGCCAGGTGGCTCGATGAAGAAAGATGGGGCCCAATAGTGGAGATATCCCCGGGTGATGATGAACGGAACGATGGAGGCGAACTGCTCAGGGATCCCGTGGCCATTTGCAGCTTTGATGGTGCTTTTTGGGTGGTGTGGGAAACGAACACATCGCTCTCATTGAGCTCCGATTATGACAGTTGGATCATGGGACGCTCCATATCTTTCACAGAGGAGACGAGAGAGGAACAGAACCACCTTTTGATAGTTATGGTGGGGCTCCTCGCATCGGCGCTGGTGGCGTGGGTGCTGTGGAGCTCAAGATCCCGTTCCTCTAGAGGATGAAGTCTCCGGCATATTGGTCGCTCATCTGGGGGTCCATGGTCACACCATAGTTCGCCGAAAGCCAGCTCTTTGCTTCGGGTACAGCATAGCTGAAACAGCTTTCCATTACGGTGAGTCCCTGTGTCTGGATACCGTCTTCCAAGAAGAACCATGTCCATACGCCATTCTGCATGCTGCTGTCCCCACCATATGAGCTTTGGGTGCCTGTACAAGCTGAGATGAAAAGCCTTCCGGACGCCGCAACCTCGTTCATGCCTCCGCTGTGGCAGCTGTCGAGGAATATGAATATGTGTGTGCTGCTGAAACCGGAGAATGCGCTTTGAAGTTCGGCATCCGATATGACCGTACCCCATGTGCCCGCATAGTCTGCACAGACGATATATGCCGTGGGATTGGATATCCCACCGTGGCCTGCGAAGGTGAAAGCACAATAGTCCCCGGCATTCTCGCTTGTGTCCATGTCCGCTATGTCGCCCAGGATAACGGCCTTGTCCGCCGCGGTGTTGAGTCGTTTGGTGACCGAATATCCCTCGCCTGTCAGGTGGGTTGTCCAGTCTTGGCCGTCGTTATCCGCATATACACAAGTGCTCCCGTCATCGTGCTTGTCTATTCCTACACATACTGCGTATTTGTTCACAGAGCCTACCTCTGTGGTGAACGTGAATTCATGATCATCGGTTGGGCTGCCCTCGCTGGAGCCATCCTTGTCCCCATCCAGGGTCTCTGCCTGTTGGTCCTCGGCCAAGCCGTCGATCGTTATGGTATATAGTGTGTTCGTTGCCAGGTCAGGGTTGGGGTTGAAGGTCAATATCGTGCTGCCCGGGTTCCACGAGAACGCCCCTGCGGCCGCTGGGCTGATGGAGAAGTATGACTCCACGGAGGCTTCGTTCATGGCTTCTGTGAACTCTATGACGATGTTGGTGTTCTTGGCTACGCCACTGGCACCGTTGGAGGGCGTGGTTGGCTCGATCACCTGAGGTGGCGACCCTCCGCCTCCGCCGGTGGTGAAGCTCCAGTCGTGGTCGTCCGTGGGGCTACCCTCGCTCGTGCCATCCTTGTCTCCGTCCAGGGTCTGGGTGGCTGTGGAGTCCTGTGCCGTTCCCGCGATCGTTACGGTTATGGTGGTGCTGCCGGGGAATGGGTTCTTTGGGGTGAGTGTTAACTGGTCCACGGCGCCGTTCCAGCTTAGGGTGAAATCTCCCGCGCCCCATCCGTTGGACAGGCTGATGGCCTCTTCCACGCTGCCCGCCTCCCATGGCGCCTTTCCATCCGCATCCTTGTGCATGGCCATGTTGAAGGTGATGATAATTGCCGAGTTCACGTCGACGCTTGTTCCAGTGGGCGAGTTGGCTGTTACCTGCGGCGGTGGCGGCAGTTCCGTGTCGAATGAGAATTGATAGTCGTCTGTGGGGCTGCCCTCGCTCGTGCCGTCCTTGTCCCCGTCCAGCGTCTCTCCTTCCAAGTCCTCCGCCAAACCGTCTATGGTCACAGTGTACTGGGTGCCATAGTCTAGGTCGCTGCTTGGGTTGAAGGTCAGTGTATCTCCACCCACGTTCCAGGAGAACGCGCCTGCCACGGAGGGAGATATGGAGAAATAGCTCTCCACGGAGGCTTGGTTCATCTCCTCGCTGAAGGTTATGACGATGTTGGAAGAAAGGGGCACATCCGTTGCGCCACTGGTGGGGGTGTGGCTGACAACCTGTGGCGGGGTTGGCATTGCCTCTGTATTGAAGGAGAACACCCACTTGTCCTTGTTGTCGGCCTCCGAGTTGCCGTCCTTGTCGCCGTCCAGCGTGTTCCCTGCCAGATCGGTGGCGGTGGTGTGGATAGTGATCGTGTATGCTGTTGCATAGTCCAGATCTGCGTCAGGGTTGAAGGTCAGCGTATCTCCACCCACGTTCCAGGAGAAGGTACCGGTCACCGCAGGGACTATCTCGAACGCCCCCTCAGTGTTGGCCTGGTTCATTTCCTCGTTGAAAACAATGACGATGTTGGAGGAGACGACCGCGCCTCCAGCCCCGTTCGCTGGGTCGTTGCTGACAACCTGAGGTGGAATGATATCGGCGGTTGCTGTCACATCCAACGTGGTCGATATTGTGGTGCCCCAGTTGCCCACGCTGTCCCGACCGTGCACATAGAGCGTGTAAGTTCCAACTGTCCAGCCGGAAACATCGATATCCACTGTAACATCCTCGACAGGATTGTTGAAGGGCGCAGCCACAGCATTCATGGCCACGCCAGTA
>DAOVJP010000061.1 GCA_030673205.1 Thermoplasmata archaeon | reverse complement strand
GTTCCCCCTGCTCGCAAACCGCCTGACGGTTTGCTCGGGCGGGCGCGGCACCTCTCCACCAAGCTCACGCTTTCTCCCACCCAGCTCCTTGCGCTGGCCGCCACCCATCCCCCTGGCGGCCTGCTCGGAGCTACCTCCAAAAGGAAACACACCCACTAGATGCTCGCCCAAAACACCGAGATCAACGCCCATATCCTCGGCTAAATATGGGAGGTCAAGGAACTGGTGGTTCCTCTCTCCCTGAGACAAATGTCTCAGGAAGCAAGGCCCACATGTCGGCGGAGCAGGAAGCTGTTCCGCCAGAACGTCGAGCCAGCCAATTCCAACAAAAGGCTGTCGTGGACTACCAAAGACACAACAAGACACCATCACGCAGGGTAACACCCGCTGTGCTCAAAAGCCTTATCCTCCTCCTAACGCCACCCTGCATACCTCCTCCGCCTCTTTCACCGTGGCCATCTTCACTATCATCTCGTTGGGTAAGAGCTTCTTCGGCACTCCTTTGAGGTACCAGAAGGCGTGCTTTCGCATCTTCTTCATCCCTCGTTCCTCGCCGAAATGGTCCGATGCATGCTTGCAATGTATCAGCAGCCATCTGGCCCTGTCCATCAGCGTGGGGAACGGCACATCCCTCCCTTCCAGCATCTCCTGTATCCTCCAGGGCAGTTGTGGGTCGCCCCTCATGCCTCTGGCGGCCATCACTCCTGCAGCTCCGGAGATGTTCAACACATCCCTCGCTCTTTTCACGCTCAGCACATCCCCGGATGCTATCACTGGCACTTCTGTCGCGTCAACGATACGTCGGGTGCGGGTGTGGTCCGCCGGGGTCCTATAGTTCTCGCAGGCCAGCCGGGGGTGGACGGTCAGCGCCTGTGCCCCTGCGTCCACAGCGGCTTTGGCCAACTCCATATCTTCCTCCTTCCACCCTGGTCGAAGCTTCACTGTCACCGGCACCTCCACTGCATCCGCCACAACCTCCACCACCTTGGCTAGCATTCCTGGGTATTTCACCAGTGCCGCGCCTCCGCCCTTCTTCGTGACGTGTGGGTCGGGGCAGCCAGCATTGATATCTATCACTACCGCGCCCCAGCCTTCTGCCATGGAAGCTGCCTTGGCCATGATCTTTGGGTCGGAGCCCACGAGTTGCACTCCTGTAATTCCTCCTTCCAATTTTGACATCAACGCGGTCATAGGATTATGCCGCACCACAGCTTCGGCGCTCAACATCTCGGTGAACGCTAGCCCTTGGAAGAAGTCTCGCAATACCAGCCGGAACGGTAGGTCGGTGACGCCGGCCATGGGGGCGGCCAGTACGCGAGGGAGGCGGAGATGTCCTATCCTTATTTCAGAGGTTGGGCTGTTCTTGTCCACTGCACCGATTATCCCAAAGTGATATAAATAGGGAGCATATAACCCGCTTCTACACAGTCTGGAGATGTGATTAGCCAATGGTAGAGTTCAAAGTGGTCATAGCCGACCCAAAGACGGGGAAGTGCTACGGCAAGGCGGTCTCCGGCCACCATGCCAACTCCCTTGTGGGGAAGAGGATAGGGGACAGCATAGACGGTATATTCGTGGGCATGCCCGGATTCAAGCTCATGATCACCGGCGGCAGCGATGCCCAGGGGATCTCGATGCGTCAAGACCTCCCAGGTATGAGGAGGAAGAGGATATTGGTCTCCAAGAGCACTGGGTTCCGCCCCAAGCACCCCGGCGTTAGGAAGAGGCGCATGCTCAGGGGCAACACCGTAGGCCCGGACATATCCCAGATAAACCTCAGGGTCGTTAAGCACGGGTCCAAACCTATAGAGGAAGCGTTGAGCGAGAAAGAGGCCTGAAGGATGCGTGACGAATGAAGACGAAGGTACAGCCGGAAGTGAACATTGGCCTGGTGGGTCATGTTGATCATGGAAAGACCACGCTCACCAGGGCACTCAGCGGCGAATGGACCGATCGTCATTCAGAAGAGATAAAGAGAGGCATAAGCATTCGGCTCGGATATGCGGATGCCACTTTCTACAAATGCAAGAAGTGCAAGGGCACCGAGGCGTATACCACTTCTAGCAAGTGTTCTATTTGCGGCGGGAAGGCAGAACTCCTCCGCGCCGTTTCTTTCGTGGACTCGCCAGGGCACGAGACGCTGATGGCCACCATGTTATCCGGTGCCGCCCTCATGGACGGGGCTCTTCTGCTCATAGCCGCCAACGAGAAATGTCCCCAGCCCCAGACAAAGGAACACCTCATGGCCCTCGAGATCTCCGGATTGAAGAACACCATCATCGTCCAGAACAAGATAGACCTGGTCTCCAGGGAGGCGCTTGAGGAGAACTATCATCAGATAAAGGCGTTCGTCAAGGGCACCATAGCCGAGGATGCTCCGGTCATTCCGGTCTCCGCGCACCATGACGTTAACGTGGATGCCTTGATACAGTGCATAGAAGAGAGGATACCCACCCCTGGGTTTGGCGACTCAAAACCTCCGCGCCTTTTCATAGCCCGTTCCTTCGACATCAACAAGCCTGGCTCTAAACCCGATGATCTCGGAGGCGGGGTGCTTGGAGGGAGCCTTATACAGGGCGTATTGAGAGAAGGAGATGCGATAGAGATCGCCCCGGGATTCTCTGAGAAAGGAAAGTTGGGGGAGAACCTTGTTACGAATGTGACATCGGTGTTCGCAGGTGGGGAGAAGAGGAAAGAGATCCACCCGGGAGGCCTAGCCGGTGTCGGCACCCTCTTGGACCCATTCTATACCAAATCCGATTCCATGACCGGAAAGGTGCTTGGCAAGCCCGACACCCTTCCTCCAGTATGGGAGACCCTTGCTCTGGAAACACATCTGTTGACCATGGTGGTGGGCACGGAGAAGGATATAGAGGTGGATGAGATAAAAACGGGGGAGCCGCTCATGTTGAATGTGGGGACAGCCACCACCGTGGGCATGGTCTCCGGGGTCAAGGGGGGCCTGGTGGAATTGAAGTTGAAGATACCTGTGTGCGCCGAGAAGAAACAGAGGGTGGCCATAAGCAGGCGCATAGCCCAGAAGTTCAGGCTCATCGGGTATGGGATCATCTCGTGAGGGATCATATTGATAGTGGTGGCGGACTCCAACGCCCTTATGTCATTTTTCAGACTAGGTATCAATATGAACGATGCGCTGGACCGTGCTTTGCCTTTGTGGGAGCTGGTGGTCCCCTCCTCGGTGGTTCTGGAGTTAGAACGACTTTCCTTGACCAATAGGGAAGCGAGGTCGGCATTGGCGCTCGCCCGTTCCGGCCTGTGCCGCATATATGGGACGGAAGGGGAGGCGGACGATGTGGTCATCGAACTGGCACGGGAGATGAAGGGAGTGGTGTTCACCAACGACCGCGAGGTGCTCCGCCGGACCAAGGAAGCGGCCTTGCCCAGGATGTATTTCCGGGGCGGCGAGACATTGGCGGTGGAAGGCCTGTTGTGAGATACTTACAATTTAAATAGTGGGCTACATTATCCTGCTCGGCGGGTTATGCACGGGTCCGGCCCTGGCTTTCCTGCTAATGGTGTGTTAGGTGCCAAAGATGGAGATATGGGCGAACATAGTGGAAAGCGATCCTTCCAGGATAATATCTGCAGGCAACCGCGCCTTCGAAGAGGGGGCATCCGCGGTGGTGGTCAGGATGGATGTTGTCAGGGAATGGGACGAGTCCACGGCCCGTTTTATAGCTCATGGGGTACATGGCAAGACCATAGCCAGCCTTCGTTCGAGGTGGCAAGGGGGCTTTTTCAACGGGGACGAGGATGAGAGGTCGAAGGAACTGGGGATGCTGGTGGACTCCGGTTTCACCATGATAGAACTGGAGGCGGATATTGATGCTATCCACCTGCGGAAACTGGTGGCGCGGGCCAGGAACAACAAGATGAGGGTGGTATTCTTCTTCAACAGCTTTGCCGGGCCACTCCCTGCAGAGGCATTGTCCACCATGATCACAGGCCACTACAAGGTTGGGGATGTGTTCTCCGTCGGAGCTCCCGTGAGGAACAGGAGGGACATGGACGCATTGCTGCAGTCTGCAATGGAACTCTCCAAGGCGGGCATAGATGCCTGTCCCGTGGGCATGGGCGATTATGGCTATTTCTCTTCGTTCCTAGCTCCTCTTATCGACTCCCGCTTCGCCTGCGGAACCCCGGAGGATACGGCCAGCAAGAACGTTGAGGCCTCGGTCATAGGAGATATACATGGCGCGTGGAAAGCCTTCCCTCCCGAGGATCTCATCATAACGAGACCCTCTCACACCACGCTCATCGGAGGACTGGTCCATTATACGTTCTCATCTCCCGTTCCGCTCCTGTACAATCTCGTCTTTTCACAGCGGAGCGCAGAGGAGGTATATGTTCCTCTCGCCTGGGGCAGGAGGTCCGTGGAGGACCTGATAGATATGGCTGTGGATATGGAGATGCCCGGTTTTCATGTGGGAGTGGGGTTACAGAAACCCATAATAGGTGCGTTGGACGACGTTGGGAGCCTGGCTCGGACCATACAGGCAGTGGACACCGTGGTGATACGGGGAGAAGAGATCAAAGGATACAACACCCGTTTCTATGGCTATCTGGGCCTAACGGAGGAATTGCCAGTCTCCATCAAGGATCAGAACGTGCTCGTCCTGGGGAGTGGAGGGGAACTTCGCTCCGCGGTGGCCGCCTTCGTCAAGAAAGGGGCGAATGTCCGGGCGGCCATGCCCAAGAAGAAGGACGAGGAAGATGTGTCTGAGGTGTTCGAGGAAAGATGCCGAGTAGTACCCTGGGCGAACAGGAAGAAGTATCTCTCCCCCGCCAAGATAATAGTTCTCACGCCATCCTTGAGAACGAAGGAGCCGTTCTTGGATCCAGAAGATATCAGAGGGAGGAAGATACTCATAGATCTCCAGACCCGAAAGATGGAGCCGCCGGGCAAAAGACAGCCCGGAGAGGTGTTGCGCTTCACCATCTCCGATCTGTTCCCGTATCAGGCGGCGAAGGCCATGAGCATGTGGTTCGACAAAGAGGTTTCCTCGGAAGAGGTGTTCCGGGACCTCTCAAAAGCCGATTTCGAGGGGTAGAACATGACCGACCACCGTTCTCTGGATGTAGAGGTGTTGAAGCATATCGCCCTCATGGGCGGCATGAGCGGGGAGATCCGACTCACATCCATGATACTGGCCCGAGCACTTGGTCTCACACAACAGGGGGCGTCCAAGCGCCTCATAGGATTGGAGGAGAGGGGATGGGTGGAGAGAAGGAAAGCTCCACGGGCCCAATATGTCAGAATAACGAGCGAGGGAAAAGGTGTCCTCACGGGCGAGTATGCCTCCTACCGGCGCATCTTCTCCCCCATATCCACGGTGGAGTTAGGGGGGCACGTCGTATCCGGTATGGGCAGGGGACAGTTCTTCCTTTCACTTCCCTATTACCAGGAGAAACTCAAAGAGCTCCTGGGCTATGTCCCGTTCGAGGGCACGTTGAACGTCGATGTGGATCCCGAGGATGTGGATAAGCTGAGCGTGCTGAGAGGAGCAGGGGGGCATAGGATAGAGGGCTTCACCAAGGGTGGACGCTCCTTCGGTGCCGCCGTATGTTTCCAGGCGGAGATATGCACCTCCTCCAGCAGGAGCGTTGAATGTGCCCTTATACTTCCATTCAAATCGAGATACTGGAATGTGGTGGAACTTCTGTCCGAACACCATCTGCGGCGGTCCTTGAAATTGGAGGACGGGGCAAGGGTACAAGTAGTCGTTCAGCTATGAATATCTATGCGCTCTCCCAAATTCATTCCACGCCTCCGCCCCCCCTATATGATGTTCTCATGGGAGGCATATCCCCGATCCTTACCCAAACCGCCCCGGTCCAAGCTAAATGAGAAGGCTAGGCTCGTTCTGATCCTTTTGATATTGCTCTATTCGGCAATGTCCCTTTCTCATCTGGCCATCCCCCATTCCTCTGGATACAGGGAGCCGGTGGATGTGGAGGCCACGTTCAGGGACAATGATGGGCGCTTCATCACCGGCGTCCAGGTGATAGTGGATGACGACCTCATGTACGGTGTTACGGGTTCCAATGGGATGTGCCTCTTGGAGGCCGTCCCTGCCGGCCTCCACGAGTTCCGGTTCGTAAGAGGTGGCGTAGAGGTGAACAGAGAGGTGTTCATATCCCGGTATGCCAGCCAGGATGTGGAAGTAGTGGAGGATACGGCCTATCCCTCGTTCCCATCGGATATCCGGAGCTTCGAGGAGCTTAACGGCCTGTTCTATGGGGTCGCACTGGTCTTGGGGGTGTTCACCCTCTTCAGTCTTCTCGCTCTGCGGCTGTTGAGCCAGGCTCCGAGCCTTGCTCTGGGCGCCTCCGTCCTGACCTTTGTATCCCTTGCCAT
Source organism: Thermoplasmata archaeon (assembly GCA_030673205.1). Lineage (GTDB taxonomy): Archaea > Thermoplasmatota > Thermoplasmata > JAGHBH01 > JAGHBH01 > DAOVJP01. The sequence continues at coordinate 1,219 of DAOVJP010000061.1, read as the reverse complement.
ATCCTATGGTTCCGAGCGATGGTTGGATATGATAGCATCGGCAGCCCTGACGATCGGAATATTCGGGTTGATCACCACCTTCCGTCTTGTGTGCCGCCAGAGGGTCCGAGTCCTCACAACCCGCCGCGAGATGTGAGTGTTGCTTGGGGGTGTGAGGATGGAGAAGGGGAGGTGGGAGTGTGCAGGCCGTCACCCATAAATATGAGATGGGGGATGTAGGAACGGGTTGCTAATATGATCCCTATATCGGAGTTGAAGGAAGGCGACAGCATCACATCCATGTACGCTGTGCGCCGGAAGGAGACGCCGCGGGAATACAGGAACAAGGAAGGCAAATATTTCTTTTTCACCGTGGGAGATAAGACAGGAGATATCGTGGTGAAGTTCTGGGGCGGCGCAGACCTGAATAGGACCATGGAGACCTACGGCGCGTTGAAAGTGGGGGATGTGGTGGAGATATCCGGCGATGTGGAGTTCGATCGCTTCGACGACCGTTTGGTGGTACGCATGAGCGAAGGCATCCACGGCATACGCTTCTGCTCTGGCTCCGAATATGCGGTCAGCGATTTCCTCCCTGCCTCCGACAAGGACCTGGACGCATTGTACAGCCAGCTATTGGAAAGGATGAGCGAGATAGGTGATGAGCACCTGAGGCATCTGGTCTCCCTCTTCCTCAACGACGAAGATTTCGGCCCCGCATACAGGAGTGCCCCCGCATCCATGATGCATCACCACAACTATATAGGAGGACTGTTGGAGCATACCCTCAACGTGGTGGGCCTATGCGACCGTGTTGCAGACAACTATCCTGAACTGAACAGGGACCTGTTGGTCACCGCCGCAATGCTGTATGACGTGGGCAAGGTGAGCGGATACGTGTTCACCACCAGCATAGACATCTCCGACGAAGGGCAGTTCGTAGGGAACCTAGCCCTCAGCTATTCCATGGTGAAGGAGAAGGTGGAGAGCATGGACGACTTCCCCCAGGAGATGGCTTTGAAGCTCTTTCACATCATACTCAGCCACCATGGGGACAGGGAGAAGTATTCCACCAAACGGTTCCGACTGCCCGAGGTCTGTGTCCTGCACTACGCGGACAGTTTGGACGCCCAGGTGAACGAGTTCCTTGTGGCGTTAGGGGAAGAAGATGGCGAGAACTGGCCCTATTCCAAGAGGCTGGGCCATGCCGTGTACAAAGGGGAGTAGGGAGCGCACCATC
>DAOVJP010000313.1 GCA_030673205.1 Thermoplasmata archaeon | reverse complement strand
GGGATTGAGTCCTGCAACCCCCTATACATTCAACGTGTGGGAAGCAGGGGCCATAGTGGAGACCAACAGCGTCACCACCTTACCCTCTCCTGCCTCGCCTCCGCCAAGTGATATAGTCTTCGGCGGCTTCTCCGCCCCTGCCCCTGCAGACGGTACGATAGTCTACGTGACCATAGACGGATACACCACATCCTTCTTCGCCATTGCTGGCGCGACGGTCTATAATATGAACACCGGCTGGGCCAACGTGTCCGGCAGCGTGGGCGTGGGCGACCAGGTAATAGTGGAATATGAGGCTGGCGCAGGCGGATACTTCTACAACGAGACAGATAACGTTGTGAATTCCGATCTCATGCAGGACCTGGGAACATATGCGCTCGGACCTCCGCAGCCCGTCGGCGCAGTGGAGGCACTGGTCATGATAGAGTATATGGGAGAATACCTGTCTGTAATGACCGACGCCAATGGCAATTTCATGGCCAACCTGGGCGCCATAGGCATCCTGCCAGATGGATATCAGCCCAGTGCAGGCGACGGTATGAGCATAACCATCCAGGGCGGATGGGAAGGGTGGAACGTCAGCAGCTTCACCACCGATCCCACATCCCCGCAGGACCTGGGCAACTTCCCACTTCGCGGCCCGGAACCGGAGATACAACTGGTGAAGTTGGCGAACATAACCGCTGGAACGGTCAATGAACAGTTCAAATACGACATATTCTTCAACAACACCGGATTCGCATCCTCCGCTACCTTTTGGCTCAACGATACCCTGCCAACGGGCATAACATATGTGAGCGACAACGCCTCCGACACGGGCATCCTTGCCAGCAGCGGCGTAAGCGGCCAGCAGCTTTGGTTCAACTTCACCAACGTACTGGCTGCCACCGACTACATGTTCGCCATAACCGTACAGGCTACCGCAGGCGGCGTATTCACCAACTGGGCCTTTGGCAACTACACCAACAGCACAGGGGCCGAGGAGACGAAGGACAACTCCACTGTCACCATCGGAGGCTCGCCCGGACAACCATATATAGTAATGGGATTCGTGTTAGACCCCTCTCCCGATGGCGCGTGGGTGAACATCACCATAGATCCGGACGGCATACCTGGCAACGGGGACGAGGTCTACGGGAACACCACGGCAGATGCCACGGGATTCTACTCGGCGACGTTCTTAGACACGGACGACTTCTTCAACGGACTGTTGATAAGCGGCCAGGCCAACACCACGGTCACGTCCGCGACCAACACATCCACTGTCGATTTCAACGGTGTGTTCTCCTGGCTCAACTTTACCTTGGGAACGGTGGTACCTCCGCCGATGTACATTGTGATGGGATATGTGGAGAGCACATCCCCCGATGGCGCGTGGGTGAACATCACCATAGATCCGGACGGCGTACCTGGCAGCGGAGACGAACTGTATGGGAACACCACGGCAGATGCCACGGGATTCTATTCGGTGACATTCACGGATACGGACGACCTCTTCACGGGGCTGTTGATAAGCGGCGCGGCCAATGACACGGCAGGATTATCCACCACCAATACATCCACTGTGGATCTGGGAGGTGTGTTCTCCTGGCTCAACTTCACACTGGGATCGGCGCCTCCGCCAGCGTACACGGTGATGGGTTATGTCCTCGCCGCACTGCCGGACGGTGCATGGGTGAACATCACCATAGACCCGGACGGCATTCCGGCCAATGGGGATGAGGTCTATGGGAACACCACTGCCTCTCTCGTGGCCCCGGGATACGCGTTCTACTCGGTGACGTTCAACGATACCACCGGCTTCTTCACGGGACTGTTGATAAGCGGCCAGGCCACACTTCTTGACTCGTCGTTCACGCTCAACACATCCACTGTGGATCTGGGAGGTGTGTTCTCCTGGCTCAACTTCAGCTTCGGCGGCCTACCTCCGATAGTGGAGACCAACAAGAGCGCTAACCTCACAGTCACACACTCTGGTTGGGTATACTACTACTATGTCTACTTCAACGTCAGCCAGAACAACGCCGGGTGGATCAACATAACCGACGTGTTCACCGACCCGAACATGGTCATCCTGGGCGACAACAGCACCGCATTGGTGTTGGCCACCCTCATAGGGGGCGTGGTAGCATGGGACGACGGCGCGGGCACATACCACTGGAATTTCACGAACGTACCCATGGGAAACTGGTCATTCCGCATCACTGTCCAATACAACGGCCCGGAGGACGCGCGTCAAATAGTGAATAACGTCACGGCCAATTGGTCGAACAACCCGGGAAGCGAAAACCAGAGTAACGACAACATAGTCTTTGTCGTGGAGATACCGGTGTTCTCCGATATCGCCATCCCAATGGGAACCGCCCTCGCGCTGTTCGTGTTGATGGGAGGAAGATATGGCACCAAACAGAAGGGGAGGAAGAGGCGCCGCAGCTAAGACCCTAGCGACCCTCTTCATCCTCATGATCGCC
>DAOVJP010000426.1 GCA_030673205.1 Thermoplasmata archaeon | reverse complement strand
GAATCCATGTAGTTATTACCGGCCGGAATGTTCCCCAGGAGTGTATCGATTTTGCCGACCTGGTGACTGAGATGCGGGAAGTGAAGCATCCCCTTCGGAAGGGTATTAAGGCACAGCCAGGAATCGAATTTTAGTAAGCAGCAGGCTCAAGACCGGGGAGTGGAAGTGCAATCTTTGTTAAGGAGGCTGCAAATAAACATAGAAGAGATTATAGAGAGGGCACAGCGTGGAGAATGCCGAAATGAACAAGAACATGACCTGATAGTATTCAGGGAGAGTGAGAGGCTCGCTAAGAAGCATGGAATAGTATGGAATGGAGAGGAAGTGTTGCCGGAAGAGAAGATGGCTGACTCGCTTTTTATCGCCGCTGCGGAGTTCTTGGTCTTGGTAGGGGTCCTCTATGTGGATGAAAACAGGGTCATATCCATAACAGATGGGGATGTGGAAGAGGCCCTTCGGGTAAGGCATAACGTGAAAATAGGGCGAGGGAACGAGGAGGTGGAGCTAAAGAAAAGGAAACCAGGCGATGGAAGGCGGCCTCTGTATGTTGGAGGGCCCATAGGTGGGGCCGTTTCAGAGGAGGTATTTAAAGACCTCCATGAGAGCATTGCCAGGGAGGACGTATGCGGTCTTTACACAGGGGCACTCGAAACATATAATGGCGTTCAATGTGCTGCCAAAAGCCCCATGGCACTACTCGCGGTATGGAGGGAGGTGGAATGGGCGAGGGAGGCATGCGTAAGGGCAGGAAAACCAGGTCTTGCTCTTTTTGGTCCGTCTACATCTTCAAGGGCAGAGCATTTCCTGTCTGTTGCAAATTCAATGGGTCTTGGCCCTAGTGATGTCAGCGAAGTGTACATGCTGGACGAGCTCAAAGTGGATAGGGAGGCCATCGTCAAGCTGGTCCATCACAGAAAACTTGGGAATCATGTGATAACGGGGCAGTGTCCCATGCTCGGAGCCTACACGTGCTCCGCTGAGGGACTTGCTATTGTGGAAGCGGCAGAGGCGCTGGGAGCGTATGTCATCGTGTCCCCAACTATTCACGGCACAGGCCCGGTACATATCAACTACCATGCCTCCTCCCTTCCCGAGGTGCTCTGGGCTTCAAACCTGGTATGTCTCGCCCTATCTAGAAATTCAGATATCCTCACGGGTCGCTATTACTGGAACCTCTCGGGTATGGGGACCACCATGAATCTTTTGGAAACCTCTGCCCAAGTGTTAGGAGACATCTATTGTGGTAGGGAGATGATCATGGGGCCAGTGGGCAGGGGCGGCAACAGACCTGATATGGCATCAGGCATGGATGCTCAATTGGTAAACGGAGTTCTTGACCTCTTCTGTGGCAAGCCCTCCGACGCCGTTGCCGAGGCTATAGAAAGAACGGTATCTCAATACCGAGAAGAAGTGAAAAACGCCCCAGAGGGTGTTCCATTTGGGAAATGTTACGGCAGGGGGCTAAGACCGAAAAAAGTATATTCGAGGATGGTGGAAGATATACTATCAAGGTTTATATGAGTTTTTTGAGTTCCTCCTTCACATCCATATTAGAGTATTATAGGAGG
>DAOVJP010000453.1 GCA_030673205.1 Thermoplasmata archaeon | reverse complement strand
TTCCCAGGAGGAGATAGCCCGAGAGATAGGTCTGTCCCAGCCCTCTGTGGCCGTGAGGATACGGAAGCTCAGGGAGGCAGGAGCCATAAAGACCCAGACCGGCATCGATCCACTAGATATGGGGCTCTATGTGGCGAAGGTGGACATATCCTCCAATGACACCTCCAAACTGCTGGATATGTTCAAGGGCTGCCCATATTTCGCCAACGGCTTCACTGTATCCGGCAAGAACAACCTCTGCATGTTCTTCGTCAGCGAGAACATCTCCACCCTAGAGGCCATCGTGAACTTCCATATCCGTTCACACCCAACAACGAACGATGTGGATTTCAACATCATAATAAGCTCCGAAAAGGATTTCATCGTTCCCACGGTGCTCACCCCGGAGCTAAAGAAGACCCCTCCATGCGGGATGCTCACGAACTGCAGGGATTGCGATTCCTTCCGGAAGGAGAAATGCATGGGCTGCCCTGTCACAGGGCAGTATCAAGGATGGTTCTATTAGGCCCACACAAAACGCCGATCTAGTAGTTCTCAGCCTTCACTTCGTAATAGCTCTGGGGGTGGTCGCAGGCCGGACATTTGTTGGGGACTTCAGGGCCTTCGTGCACGTATCCGCATTTTCTGCACTTCCATCTCGTGGGCTGGTCCTTCTTGAAGACCTTGTCGTTCTCTATGTTGTCTATCAAGGCGCGGTATCTCTTCTCGTGCTCCGCTTCCACCTTGGCTATGGCGCGGTATTTTGCCGCTATTTGTGGGAATCCCTCTTCGTCCGCTATCTTGGCGAACATGGGATAGAGCTCCGTGTGCTCTTCCTTCTCTCCGTCCGCAGACGCTCTGAGGTTTTCCAGGGTGCTATTTATGGCACCTGCTGGATACGATGCTGTGATCTCCGCCGTCCCTCCCTCCAGGAATCTGAAGAAGGTCTTGGCATGTTGTTGCTCGTTCTCCGCCGTTTCCGCGAAGATGGCGGATATCTGTTCATACCCCTCTTTCTTCGCCTGTTTGGCGAAATAGCTGTATCTGTTCCTTGCTTGGCTCTCACCGGCAAAGGAGGCCAGTAAATTCTTCTCTGTTCTTGTTCCTTTTATGCTTCCCATGATATCACCTCTATGTCTATGGCCCGGCATGCATGAGGGGCTAGATAGTATCGTAATCCTCGAATAGCTCAGTATTCTTCCTCTCTTCCTCAAGGATGCGGTAGTGTCCCGCCTCCATTTTGGACAGGTAGATAAGTGTGTTCTTTGTCTCTGCATCATCAAAGCGGCCTGCCAGCGAGGTGTAGAAATCGGCGGCGGCCTGCTCTGCCTTCATGGCGCTGGTCAGGACATCGCTGATGGGCATGTTCT
>DAOVJP010000347.1 GCA_030673205.1 Thermoplasmata archaeon | reverse complement strand
CATGGCCCGGGGGACCCTGAAGGGGGGCATACGTCGCAATCCTATGGGCTGTATTTAAAGCCTGTTGGACGGGAGATGGCGCTTGCCCCCTTCGACCAGAAAGAAGCGGATGACATAGGCAAAGTTATTTACGCCCCTTGCCTCTCTACGTATCGGTAGAGGCTAGAACATGGATGAGAGTTTCAGTAAGGCCAAGGCCATGGTGTTTCCCAGGAACGTCCTGGCAGGACATGGGGTTCTAGAGGACATTGGGGATATGTGCAAGTCCTTTGGCTTCAAAGGAGAGGGGGCCATAATAACCGGGAAGACCACCGGGAAGCTCGCAGGAGACAAGGTGTATGTCAGCCTCGTTGACAAGGGATATGGGGTCCAGACGATAGAGACCGGCCCCGCCACACTGGAGAATGTGGATGAGGCCACGGACCAGTGCAAGAAACTGGACCCAGGCTTCCTAGTGGCCGTAGGCGGAGGGAGCAAGATAGACATCACCAAGATGGTGGCGGTGGACATGGGCCTCCCCTTTATCAGCGTACCAACCTCTGCGGCCCACGACGGTATAGCCTCTCCCCGCGCGTCCATAAAAACGGAGGGACGCTCCAAATCCATAAAGGCCAAGGTACCTCTGGGCGTGGTGGCTGACACCGCAGTGCTCTCCAAAGCCCCATACAGGAGCCTGGCATCCGGCTGTGCCGATGTCATATCCAATGTGAATGCCATACGGGATTGGAAGCTGGCACACCGACTGAGGAACGAGCCGGTCAGCACCTTCGCCATTACCATGGCCGAGATGACCGCCCGCGTCATATTGGAGAACGCAAAGAGCATCAAACCCAACCTGGAGGAGTCGGTGTGGATAGCCATACGCCCACTCATCGTATCGGGGGTGGCCATGAGCGTTGCGGGTACTTCGCGACCCACCAGCGGGAGCGAACACATGTTCAGTCATGCCCTGGACACCATAGCCCCCGGAAAGGCCATGCACGGGGAGCAGTGCGGCGTGGGCACCATACTTATGACCAATCTATACGGGGGGGATTGGCAGAGCATACGGAACGCCCTACTGGACATAGGGGCTCCCACCAGCGCCAAGGGCCTTGGGGTGGAGGACGAGGATATAATAAACGCACTGGTCATGGCCCATAAGATACGCCCGGAGCGTTACACGATATTGGGGGATAAAGGTTTGACACCAGAGGCCGCACAGCGCCTGGTGTCCGTGACCAAGGTCGTATGAGGGAGAAGAAGAAAGATAAGGAGATGAGCACATGACCACTTCAAATAGCGATTCCGCCAAGAGCAGCACTAAGAGTTCCAGTAGCAAAACAACGCCTCGCAAGAGAAGCGGGAGCAGCGGCCAGAAGAAGGAAAAGACAGATATAACCGTTGTCGGCTCCAACCAGGCAGTGGAGGGATATGTATTCTTTTACAGCGGACCGCTTTCAGAGTGCAAATCCTGCAAGGTGAAGAATATCTGTTTTGGCCTTAGACCGGGCCGCTTTTACAGGGTGAAGAGCGTTAGGGACACAAAGCACGAGTGCAAGGTGTTCGATAGCAAGGTCCAGGTTGTCGTAGTGGAACCGACCCCTGCAGAGACGATCATAGAAGGGAAAAAGGCAGTGGAGGGAACGGTAATAACTCTGGGAGAGACGAAATGCATGGACCTTTCCTGCCCACATTACAAGATATGCCGACCCCTGCAGGGAGGATTGAAGAGAGGGGCAAAGCTCAAGATAATAGAGGTCAAGGAAGAGGTGAAATGCTCCAAGAGCAAGGGAAGGACAAGGGTCATGGTCCTCCCCGCCGATTAGCGCCGAATGGGATCTATATCATCTGAACCTGTGCCGTTTCCCGCCCCGCTCGTCCGTGAGTTTTCTCAACTCCTCTAGCATCTCCTTCTCCTTCCCAATTACCTTCTCAGGCATGCGGACCTTGAGCCGAACGTATAGATCGCCCCTCATCCCCCGTCCGCCTACGCCCTCCCCTCTGACGCGTATCACGGTGCCGGGTTGCGTTCCCGCAGGTATCTTCAACATAGTGGAGCCTTCCAGGGTGGGCACTTCTTTCTTTCCTCCCAGGATGGCATCTATATAGGATATGTCGGTATTGTGCCAGAGATGAGGCCCGTCCCTTTTG
>DAOVJP010000163.1 GCA_030673205.1 Thermoplasmata archaeon | reverse complement strand
GAGGACAGTATCCATAGGGGTCCGGCGCAGATAATACCCGCCATGCGCCCTGCAATATACGGGGCTATGTGTAATGCTAACCGCGTATTACTAGAACCGAAACAACGTGTTTTCGTCAGCGTGCCCCAGGATGTTATGGGATCCGCCAGTCGCGAAGTGCAGCAGAGGCGGGCACTGATAGAGAACATGGAACAGGAAGGGGACATGACGACCATCATAGCCAAGGTTCCCGTGGCAGAGATGTTCGGGTTCGCCAGCGCCATAAGGAGCGCAACCGGAGGCAGAGCCCTCTGGAGCATGGAGAGCTGTGGATTCGAGAGGATACCCAGGGAACTCCAGGCCGAAGTGGTGGCGAAGATACGGGAGCGCAAGGGACTGAAACCGGAGCCCTACGACGCCGCATACTACTCGTCTTGAACGAACGCCTGAAGATAACAGGCCAATATAAAGGTATATATAGGTAATCCTGTATGGGATGAAAGCACAAGTCCAACAGGCAGATACAAGAGAGATAAAGGAGGAAAATAGAATGGCAGACAAACCACATATGAACATCGTGTTCATAGGACACGTCGATCACGGCAAGTCGACCCTGGTAGGTCGTACTCTGCTGGAGAGCGGCGGCATTGACCCCCACATAATCGAGCAGTACAAGAAGCAGGCCGCAGAGTCAGGAAAGGCTTCGTTCGAGTTCGCGTGGGTAATGGACAATCTGAAGGAAGAGAGGGAGCGTGGCGTGACCATAGATGTGGCACACAAGGAGATGTACACCGACAAGTACTATTTCACCATCATCGACGCCCCGGGTCACCGTGATTTTGTGAAGAACATGATCACAGGAACCTCCCAGGCAGACGCAGCGGTCCTAGTGGTAGCGGCCCCGGAGGGCATTATGGCCCAGACCAAAGAACACGTGTTCCTGGCCAAGACCCTTGGGGTAGGGCAGATCATTGTTGCCATTAACAAGATGGACGCCACCAAACCCGAGTACAGCCAGGACCGTTTCAACGCGGTAAAGACAGAGGTGGAAGCCCTCTTGAAGACCGTGAACTACAAGGGCGATCAGGTGCAGATCATACCTGTCAGCGCTTTCAAGGGAGACAACACCGTAAAGGACAAGGGCAACCTCGGATGGTGGGACGGATCTACGCTCTTCCAGGCACTGGATAAGCTCGTCCTCCCGAAACAGACCACGGATCTGGCTCTCAGATGGCCCGTCCAGGATGTTTACACGATAACCGGTGTGGGCACTGTTCCCGTGGGCCGTATCGAGACAGGCGTAATGAAGGTCGGCGACAACCTCGTGTTCCTGCCCTCCAATAAGATCGGAGAGGTGAAGAGCATAGAGATGCACCACCAGGTACAACCACAGGCTGTTCCCGGAGACAACGTGGGCGTGAACGTCCGCGGCATAGGGAAGAACGACATAAGGCGCGGAGACGTGGCTGGACCTAAGTCCAATCCCCCGTCGGTGGCCAAGACATTCACTGCCCAGATAGTGGTATTGAACCACCCGAACGTGGTCACCGTGGGTTACACACCAGTGTTCCACTGCCACACGGCACAGGTCGCGTGTACGTTCACCGAGATACAGAAGCTCATCGACCCCAAGACCGGCGGCGCCGTTACAGACAAGGGCGACCAGGTCAAGGACGGTGAGGTGAACTTCCTCAAATCCGGAGACAGCGCCATAGTGAAGATCACCCCCACCCGGCCATTGGTCCTAGAGAAGGCCAAGGAGTTCCCACAGCTCGGAAGGTTCGCCATCCGTGACATGGGACAGACCGTGGCAGCTGGCATGGTGATAGACATCGAGAAGAAGCAGATGTAATTGCTTTAGAGAGTGTGAATAACGATGGTAGCCAAGGCCCGTATAGCCCTCAGCGGCACAGACCCCATGCGCATAGAACGTGTCTGTGTACAGATCAAGACGATCGGTGAAAGGACTGGCGTGGCCATGCGCGGCCCCATCCCGCTGCCCACAAGACACCTCAAGGTTCCCTGTAGAAAGAGCCCTGATGGTGAGGGAAGCGAGACATGGGATCGGTGGGAGATGCGTGTGCACAAGCGCATCATCGACATCGACGCGGACGAACGTGCGTTGAGGCAACTCATGCGCATAGACGTCCCGGATGGTGTCAACATCGAGATCGTTCTTCGCTCTTAGACTCGATGATCAACACTCTTCTATTTTCTTCATTTTTCTATGACATCTAGAAGAAAATAGGTTTAGGGAGTTGCCTCTACTGCATAGTGCTCCCTATATTCTTGTTCTCACTTTTTTCTATTGCCTAGAGTGAGAACAAGGTTCGAGGGACTGCTTCTATTGCATAGTGTTCCTCGTATTCTTGGAGGCATCTTGCCTCCAATGTTGGCAGAGGTTTAGCCTCTGACTATTCTCGAAGCAAATGCTTCGAGGCTTGGGGCGAATAGTTCGCCCCATATCCGTTTCTTCATTTTTCTATTGCATAGAGTGAGAACAAGGTTTAGGGAGCTGCCTCCCTCGTGCCGTTTCCCCCTCCTCCGCCTTTAACCATTAAATAGTACGCAGCATATCTGCCCCTGCTATGCCCGTAGTAACCCTTGATCAACGAGACCTGGTGGACCTCTTGGGAGAGGATCCCGGAGAAGAGGTGCTAGCCAAGACGATCCCATCCATGGGCGCCGATCTGGTGCGCATCTCGGACGGAGAGATAGAGGTGGAGTTCTTCCCCAACCGCCCGGACCTCTACAGCGTGGAGGGCGTTGCTAGGGCGCTGCGGAACTATCTCGGCCTTGGAGGGATACGAGAATATGATGTGTCCCCTTCGGGCTATACTCTCACTATAGAGGATTCCGTGAAGGGCATACGCCCGCATATGGTGAGCGGTGTTGCAAGGAACGTGGTCTTCGACGATGGATTCATCAAGAGCATCATGCAGGTCCAGGAAAAGTTGCATGCGACCCTGGGAAGAGGGCGTAAGAAGGTGGCGATAGGCATACACGATCTGGACAAGGTGCAGCCTCCCTTCTTTTACCGCGGCGTGAAACCCCGTTCGGTATCCTTCGTCCCTCTGGGCTGGGGGCGCGAGCTCAACCTACAAGAGATACTGGAGCAGCATGAGAAAGGCAAGGACTATGCCCACGTAGTGGAGGGAAAGCCCCTCTACCCGCTATTCGCGGATTCCGATGACAATGTTCTCAGTTTCCCGCCGATAATCAACGGCGTGTTGACCGAGGTCCATGATGGCACGGAGAACGTGCTGTTGGACGTTACCGGAACGGATGAACGTGCGGTGAACACCGCCCTGAACATACTGATGACGCTCTTCGCAGAGCGGGGTTCCACCCTGCAACATGTGGAGATAATAGATGGAGAGAAGAAAGAGCCGCGGCCCGATCTCTCTCCCTCCCCCACAGAATTGGAACTGGACTATGCGAACAGGCTGTTGGGGCTGGACCTATCCCCGAAAGACGCCGTGGGGCTTCTGAACAAGATGGGATATGGTGCCAAGGTAGAGAAAGGGAAGATAACCGCCATGGTGCCCTGTTACCGCGCCGACATACTCCACCCAGTGGATATAGTGGAGGACATGGCCATTGCCTATGGCTACGATAATTTCGAGCCGAAGCTGCCACAACGATTCACACCTGGAAAGGAGCGGGAGGCGACGTCGCTGGAGCGAAACATACGGCAGTTCATGGTCGGCCTCGGTTTCCTAGAGGTCTTGACATTCACTCTCATAGGCAAGAAAGACCAATACGCGCGGATGAGACTGGAAGAGGAGGAGGGACACATACTGAATCCACTCACGCAGGAGACGAACAGCCTGCGCACGTGGCTCATACCCAGCCTCTTCCAGACCCTGGAAGCGAACCGCCACCGTGACCTCCCCCAGAAGCTCTTTGAAGTGGACGATGTGATCGTGGACGGAGAGAACAGGACACACCTGGCAGGAGTGATGATCGCCTCCAAGACCGGGTTCACGGAGATGAAGAGCACGGTACAGGCCGTGGTCGACGCGCTAAAGCTGGAGATGGAGGTAACGCCGAAAGACCACGCCAGCTTCCTCCCGGGACGATGCGCCGCCATGAAGATCGGAGGCAATGAGATCGGCTTCTTCGGCGAGATCCACCCCGAGGTCATCACGAACTATGAACTCGGGTATCCGGTCACCGCCTTCGAACTGAGCCTGGACGAGATATCATCACGGTAAACCGCTCCTTCGGGGGCGTTTTCAACAGAGATAACGAGACACGCACCGTACGAACAGACTGCTGAGATAGCGACAACGTGAGAATTGCTGGCACAATTCCACTTGCATCTATCTCAGCCGGAACGAGACATACATGCTGAGATAGCGACTCGCTGGAAACCTGTCGGTTTCCGCTTGCAGCTACTCAGCACCATACGAACAGACTGCTGAGATAGCGACTCGCTGGAAACCTGTCGGTTTCCGCTTGCAGCTACTCAGCACCATACGAACAGACT
>DAOVJP010000247.1 GCA_030673205.1 Thermoplasmata archaeon | reverse complement strand
GCCGCATTCACAACTTGATGACGATGCACTGGCCGGTCCTCAATGATATCGGCTCCTCTATCTTGTCGGCGAAGAACTCGTCCACCGCCTTTTTCTCGGCCAGTTTGTATCCGGGGAAGCCATAGTCGTCGAATATCATGACACCGCCGCTGACCATTCTGTCGTAGAAGAACTCGCAGCAGTCTTTGGATGTCTGGTAGAGGTCCACGTCTATGTGTGCGAATGCGAATTTCCGGTCTTCGAAGGGTCGGAGCGTCTCGGGGATGAATCCGGGGTGGAACTCTACGAATGGGAAGGGGTTGAGATAACTTTTGATGGCATCCAAGGAAACGTCGCCCAGGTCGCCCTCCTTGTGCGTGCTCGGATCCTCATCCGCTATATCCGGCATTCCTTGGAAGGTGTCGAACAGATGCAAGCGCCTGCCCTCCGCTTCCTCCTTCTGCAGGGTGTGCGCGAGGAGATACGCCGTGCCGCCCTTATACACCCCACACTCGGCGAAGTCCCCCTCGAGATGCGTGGAACGCTGGCAGAACCGGTGCAAAATGTAGCACCTGTCCTCCCTGACCACGGTGTTGTCCTTGACCTTGGCGTACATCTCCTGGAACCAGTCCTCGAACCATGGGGAGAAGGTGGAATAGCCATAGGGGGTGCATGGCGTGTAGTCCCTGTCCGCCTTTGTCATGTGCGCATCATACTGCTTCTTGTTGAGCATCTTCTGGGCCTTTATCTTCCAGCTCATGGGAGCATCTCTGTTGTCACCTCTCAATTCGCCTATCCTCTAAAAACTTTCCTCTCCCCCATTCTCCCTGCATATCGCCGCTGTCGGGCGCCTCTCCCCTCTACTTCTTTCTCCGACCCGACATGAGCAACCCCGTAAACCCTCTTGGCTGGAATATCTTGAACACGTCGTACATCAGTCCGAAGGTCACCTTGCTGTCTGTGTAGAGAAAGAGATCCTCCCATACCGGCCTGTATTTCTTTTTGAAAAAGACCTCGGAACGGACAGGGTAGAACCTATCGAAACGTTTGGCGAGGAACCGAAGGGCGGCCTTCGTGGCGGCTCCGGCATTCCCCAACTCTTTGGGAAAGTCCGTGTTGGGCACCATGCCCATGTACAGCCGTCGCGCCCCCTCCTCTTGGAAGGCATTGAGCGAGTTCACTAGGAGGAAGTCAGTTGTGCCATTGGGGGCGTCCACACGCCGACGGCTCATATCCATATACCAGCCGGAGGAGGATACAGGGTGGAATACCATAAAACCCTCCACGCCCCTCTTCGATCGTGCTATGAAAAAGCGCCTGTCCCCGGGAGCATGCCAGTCGAGCCGCCCCAATATGAACTCGAGCTCTGGCCGCCTCTTCTCCTTCAACCATTCCTCAGATATGGACGTGCAGCTCTTTTCCACACTCTGGTCACGGCCTTCCCCTGGACGATACTCGAATATCTCCATCCCCACGTTCCTCGCATGGTTGTAACCTCTACGGACGTTCTCCATCCTGTTGCCACGGATAGTGAATCTCTCCACGTTCACCACCGCATCCCTGGCCACCCTTACTCCTTCATAGCCTGCATCCGTGAACTCCTTGGCGAAACGATTGGTGGCTGCGAAGAATGCGGTCCGCTTTCTCTGATCCTGCCCGAAGGTCTTGAAGCCATCCAGCAAGCTAGGCACATTCTCGGGAGCACAGATGGGGTCAGATAGTGCCAACAGGGTCTTGCCGCTCCTGCGGTAGCCTATGAACCCCTCCAGTCGTTCCGGCCCCTCCGCCCCGCCTTCCCTCTCCGCCCCTTCCATATAGAACCGCTCCAACCTCCGGTCCAGAGTAGCGTAGGATAGTGAGGCGTGGCCGTGATCCTTGACCAGCGAAGAGGCGTCCGACGATGCGTTCATCACCATCCCCGAGGAGCTTTGGCCACAAATGCTTTGTGATGGACGAAGGACAGCGATGATAGAATAGAGACAGCAACAGCGTAAATCGAGCGGCAGCAGCGCAAATAAGATATGCCAGTGAGGTGTTGTGCAATGCGAACACCATGCAATTGGAAGTGAGACAGCTCCGGAGTCGCGACCTGCCCTTGGCGGCGAAGCTCATGGACCGCGCCTGGGCCGCCGATTATGGCATATGTGGGTATGTGCGCTATTCACCTGCCCTCTTACTCCGCCAGTTCGATGCGGGGGCGTTCTGGGTCGGAGCCTTCAAAGGAGACAAACTCGTGGGCATCAACGCTTCCCTTCCGCGGACATACAGAATAGACGGAGAAAGGCTGAGGGGCGGCATCCCCACCTATCTGTCCGTGGAACCGAATATGCGTAGAAGAGGGGTGGGCGCAGCCCTTATCGATGCCATCATAGAGATGCACGAGAGCAGGGGGGACTCGCTCCTCCTTCCATTTTTCGACAGGGAAGGAAGAGGGCAGGAAGCATACAAGAAGGTCTGCCCGCGCATGGTGGTGCTGAAGGAAGGGAGGTGGTGGGCTCGGCTTCTGCGGGCGAACGATTTCTGGGATGCTGTTGGGCAGGATGTTCTCCTCACCCAATTCTTTGGCGGAGGGAGAGGGAAGAAGAAAGGGCTCGTCGCCAGAGCGCTCTCCCCTATGGCATGGACCCCTCCACCTATGAGGTATCCATTCCGAAAGGCTGGCAAGAGGGATGCGAAGAGGGTGATGAGGGTGCTTGGAAAGACAGGGGGGCGTTTCGATAGGCGATGGAGCCTGGAGGAGGTCCGCAACCTCCTGGATGATCCGATGACCAGGGTAATAATAGGAGAGGAACGCGGACACACCGTTTCGGTGGCCCTCTACAGAAAGAGCATACTGGCCTCGCTGGGAGCCTTGCGATTCGCGTGGTTCGACGGCGTGTGGGGGGAGCGGAGGTTGGAGGGGGGAATTATACTCGCCGCCCTCCGGGATGCATGGGAGAGCGGGTGTGCCGCCGCCCTCTGGCCTGACACCGGTATGGGCCGTGTGGCTCCAAGGATCTTCGCGGGATTCCTGCCCTACCCTCGGGGTTTCGTGATGGGAGGCATAGGGCTCAACGGTTACACCCCTCCCATGTGCAAAGAATATCGT
>DAOVJP010000435.1 GCA_030673205.1 Thermoplasmata archaeon | reverse complement strand
CCAAGATAGAGGCTGGCCAGTATGATGATGCTGTCAAGGTGGAGATCGCGGATATCAAGCAGGCCTACAAAGAGGATTTCTTCTTGAGCCAGATGGCCGAGCAGATAGCGGATGCTCCTCCTATGCCCGTGAAGAAGGCCGCGGTCTTGAAAAAGGTCATCGATGCCCCCGAGGGGGAGAAGAAGGCCATGGAAGTGGAGGACCTCTTCCTATTCCACAAAGAGGAATACAGGCTGATACACCATCTCACCAATCGCACGGTGGGAGATGCGGAGAAGCAAGAGGTGTTCTCCGAACTGAAGGCCCTGCGTTCCTTTGTGCGTCACAATCCCAAGTTCAAGGCTGATGAGTTGAACATCATCAAGTTCGGAGAAAAGATAGCTCTCATCCAGCAAGGAGATAATTCCCTACTCACCGTGGTGGTGAGGGGAGATGTCAATGTTTGGGCCAAAAAGCTTATAGGCAAGGTCCTCACAATGATAGAGAAAGAGGAGAGTTCCGTTCTCCGATCATGGGACGGGGATTCCGCCAAGCTTCCCGGCGCAAAGAAGAACATGACGGCGTTGATGTACGCCTGTGTCCGACTGGGAACGCAAGCACCAAGCCAATAGAGTGCAGAACCGTCCAGTAATGCAAATAGCGGCCTGATCAGGCCTATAGAGAGGAGTTGCACTCCCTCCACACAAAGGAAGGCAGACAATGGTCCAGAAAGGGGAGGTGAAACGGCTCGTGGAGAGCCTTCTCAAGAGAAGGCCAAGACGGGTAGTCAACGTTCCAGTGAGAGGTGGTAGGAGATCGGAGATACTCACCGTTGGGAAGCAGGGGCGTTATGTCAAACACCGTGTACCCCAGGGGAGCGGAAGCATCGACATTGCGGTGCTGCCCACTCTCATGTCCGCCATAATGCATTCGCAAGGGGGAAAGGTGGAGGTCAAGAAGCGCGATTATAGAGAGAAGATAAGAAGGAAGAAGACCTCTTCCCTCATCCCGCTCATAATCGACACCAGCAGTTCCATGGTCTCATATAGGAAGATGGAAGCGCTCCAGGCGGTGCTGGAAGAACTCTTGTTAGATGCGTATCAGAAGAGGGACAGAATAGCGCTCATATCGTGCCAGGGCAGCGACGCCCAGGTGGTGCTATCATTCACCACCAGCGTCGAGAGGGGAAAGAAGCTCCTTGCCAAACTCCCCTTCGGCGGCACTACCCCCCTGGCCCGCGGGATACGCCTCGGGCTGAAGACACTGATGGAGAAGAAGGCCGGGGAGCCGGCAGCCTCTTCGTTGATGATGGTCATCTCTGACGGGGAGGCGAACACACCGGAGGTGGTGGGGGATGACGTTGCGGCCGAGCTCAGAAGCGTGTCTAGAGAGATACTTGACAAGGGAATAAACATCATCTATGTGGATGTGAGCCCGGAAGGATCGCCCCTCTTAAAGACCATGGCCGAGGAGGCGGGCGGGAATTATTTCCATGCGGTGGTTCTTAGACATACAAAACTGATAGACCCATCGCAATACGGAGATG
>DAOVJP010000080.1 GCA_030673205.1 Thermoplasmata archaeon | reverse complement strand
TTCTCCGCCTTCTTGTCATCCTTGTTATCCTCCCCGCAGATGCACCCCTCCTCCCTGCCCTCATCGCCCTCGAACACCCAGCATATGGTGTAGAGGTGCTGGTCCTGGATGCTGTTCTCTATGTCGAAACTGAAGATGGACAGAGGGGGGTTGAACGGCTCGCAGGGCTCGAAGCCGCTGGCCTCCAACACATGTTTTGTGGAATACTCTTTCCTCGTCTCCCCCCTCTTGAGCAGCTTCCCCCGCACCGTGGTACAGGCCTCTATCTTGTTGTCGTACATGAAGCGGTGGCCGAAGGGGATGTCCGCTGCCAACACCCGCCTGCACTCCCGCGTCGCCAGCGCCCGATATCGAGGAACGTCCCATGGGTTGTGGATGGTGATCTTGTGGCACGTCCGCTCCTTCCCTTCCAGCCATAGGTCCAGAGGAGTGGTGGATACGACCTCTGGATCCCGTTCTATATGGTCTATGTACTCGCTGCTGGCCTCGCATACCACATAATAGGGGAGGAAACCCTTGTACAATGCGACGAGCCCCTCTCCTTCCCGTGTGACGCCGTAGAGCTCCACCACCGCCCCCTCCTCTTCCCTGGTGTATGTGGCCGAGAGAATGCGGATATCGAACGTGGAGAGTTTTGGCATCGGGCGTATAATAGCAAATGGGGCTTAAGGGGTTTGTGATGCGGGAGGCCCATGTCCGGCAGCTGTTCCGAACAGCAAACGTCTCGTTGAGAAATGTGGGTGTGCAACACACTAGACCTCTTTATAACAATCCTTAAATAGGATAATTCCTAATAGGGATTATTATGCGCTTTTATGGGCGGAGGAAGGAATTGGAACTACTTCAGGGATTTCGAGGGCCTTTTTGCATTGCGGTAACAGGCCGTAGGCGAGTGGGGAAAACGCGCCTGATAAGAGAGGCCTTTCCCGACTCCATATATCTCTTTGTGAGCGAGGAGAAGAGCGAGAAGATACTGGCATCCGAATGGAACGAGAGCATTGGTGACACGATCTACTTGCCCAAAATGGAGGAGTTGAGCAAGATATTGGAGTACCTATTGAAGAAGGAGGATAGGGTGGTGTTCATCGATGAAGTGCAGAACCTGGAAAGGATAAACCCTGCCATTCTATCCCGCCTACAGCATGTGATCGACGAGAACAAGGACCGTGCCCGTCTGGTCCTGTGTGGATCCTATGTGAGCCTCATGAACCACCTGCTCACTTCCTCGAGAAGCCCTCTTTTTGGAAGAATGGACATGGTCCTAAAGCTGAAGGAACTGGATATTGGGACGGTCATGGAGATCACCGGAGATGAGGGGTATGGCTTTGAGGAGTCCATAATACTGTACTCCATCTTTGGAGGGATGCCCAGATACTATGAGCTGTTGGAAAGGATGGAGAAGAAACAGATAGCGGAGAGCGTTAGGCTTCTCTTCTTTGAGGATATGAGCCCCTTGCGGTATGAGGGATCCCTCGTGCTCAGGAACGAGTTCGGAGGAGAGTTCCGCCCGTATTTCTCCATCATGGATTCCATCTCCATGGGAAAGTGTTCCCTCTCGGAGATATCGGACATGACAGGAATGAAGAGCCAGACGCTGTCGAAATACATAGCCCGCCTGAAGGATGATTTCGATCTCATCAAGAGGGCGGTCCCAGTCACCGAAGACCCTCTCCGTTCCAAGAAGGGCCGCTATTTCATCAAGAATGATTTCTATAGATTCTGGTTCAGATATATACATAAGAACATGGCTGGAATGGAAGAAGGGAGAGAGGAAGAGGTATGGAAAGCAGTTGCTCCATCCCTTCCCGAGCATACTGGGAAGACCTTCGAGGCGCTGATTCGGAACACTCTTAGAACAGAGGATGTACGGATAGGACCCTGGTGGAACAGGAGAGGAGAGGAGATAGACATCGTCGGTCTGGACGAAAAGAAGAACGAGATCCTCTTTGGAGAGGTGAAATGGCGCAATCGCCCTGTGGACTGGGCTGTCGTCGAGTCCTTGAAGAGCAAGGCGCCTCTGGTCCAATGGAGGAACGAGGAACGGAAGGAACGGTATCTGGTGGTGTCCAAGAGCGGTTTTACGCCGCAATGCCTGGAGAAGATGGACGCGGAGGGCGTGATGCATTGGGATCTGCAGGATGTGGAGCGGGAGCTTGGGTGATAGAGGGGAAGTGCCCAGGCGGGTTTGTGGATAGGTGGGAACGCTCCTACGTCTTCGCCACGATGCGGATCACGTCGCCCGCCTTCAGCTCGTGGTCGTGCCCCACGATGCGTTTGGTGCGGGCATCGATAGCTCTTATGAAGCCCTTGGCGAGGTCGGTGTGCACCTTCGCGGCCAGGTCGAGCGCCGTGCTGCCCTGCGGGAGCAGATGCACATCGGGTAATACTCGGCCTTCTTTGTCGGTCAGGTGTGTGTCATCCTCCACTGGATAGACGGGTATCAGCTTCAACAGGTCGTATGTGGCCTTTTCGATGCAGGGCTGGACGCCGGTGCTGCCGTGTTCCTTCAGGAACGCGCGTATGGTCTCCAGGCCGTGTTCCTGGGCTTTGTTGAACCCCGCCTCTTCGTTTATCGTGAAATCCCCTGCGCCCGGTACATAATCTATCATCTTTCCCTTGGCGGCCCTGCGCAGGGCAAGCTCGTATTCCGAACAGCAGGGCAGTACCAGCATGTCCTTCAACCCGATAAGACGTTTCAGATTCTCCGAACTGGCCTTGTCGGCCTTGTTGGCGGCGATAATGATCGGTTTTGATTCTTGTAGGATGGCCTCGGCCACCGAATACAGGTCCTGGGCCGTCCAGCTCCTGGGCTTGTCCGACAGGTCCAGGCTGTGCATGGCGTGGAAGACCTGGTTCTCACTTATTCCCAGCCCCGTGAGCCGCTCGTGTATGGCCAGCTCTATCCTTCCTCCTGTGGTCTCCGCGGCCCTGGCCGCCTTCTCCCAGCCATTTGCCAGTATGCTCTGTACCCAGTACGCCACCTCTTCCTTCAGGAATTCCACATCTTTCAGGGGGTCGTACTCTCCCTCCTTCACCGTGTTCCCTTCCGCATCTGTAGAGCCGGAGGCGTCCACGATATGTATCAGCGCGCTGGCATGTCGCAGGTCGTCCAGGAATCTGTTCCCCAACCCTTTTCCAGTATGGGCGCCGGGCACCAACCCCGCTACGTCTATGAGCTCCACAGGTATGAGCCGTGTCCCATCTTCGCAGAGGCTGTTGTTGGGTGTGCACTGGACCCCGAACTCTTCATGGGGGCAAGGGAAGCGCACGTATCCCATGGCCTTGTTCGCCTCTATTGTTGTGAAGGGATAGTTGGCTATCTCCGCCTTCGCAAGCGTGGCCGCGGAAAAGAACGTGCTCTTGCCCACATTGGGCTTGCCTACAATGCCTAGGTCCATGTTGCCCAAAATGGGTGAGGGGGTTATAGGATTATCGGCGGTGTCTATGCCTTTCTGCGTATTTCACTCGCCGGGTGAAAAGGCCGAGGCAGGCAAGCGCGGCCAGGGGCATGAGGAAGTCGGATAGGAAAGGGATAGTTGGGTCGGCCAGTGGATAGAAATCCTTGGAGCCTACGCCCCCATCCAGATCATAGTCATGGGGGTCATCGACCACGCCGTCCTTGTCCACATCGGGGCCGGGGAGGTCGTTCCACCAATTCCCCTCTCCTGCTGTGTCGTTCCACCAGTTGGTGCTGGTGTCATCATAGGCCTGGACGCCTCCGCCATTGCTGTTGTTGAGGTGGTTGTGATGGATGAGATTGTAGTTGCTATTCTGGAGGTAGATGCCGTGGCCAGTATTGTCCTCTATGGTGTTGTTGGTTATGGTGTTATCTCTGGCGGCGATCATCCAGATACCGCGCCAGTTCTCATTGATCGTGTTGTTGGTTATCGTGTTGTTGGCGCTTGGGGGGTTTATCACTATTATTCCGCAAAATCTATCGCCATTGCAGGTGTTGTTGGCGATGGTGTTGTTATGGGAAAATCCGAGGGCGATGCCGGTGGATGCGTTACTACAATTTTGATTCTCCACGATCATGAAGCTGCAGTTTGCCAGTATCACCTGGCCTGCTCCAGATAGCACCGTGCCTCCGGTCTGATTCTTGTGATATCGAATGGGCTTGTCATTCACTGTATTTGAGGTATCTATTGCATGAGTATTCCAATACTGTAAGGAGTTGCCAAAGATATACAACCCGTTCTCTGTTAGGTTGTTGTTCGTGATCGTGCAAGTGGTGGATGCGTGTAGATAGATGCCGATGGAAGAGGAGTTCTGAATAGTGTTGTTGTCTATCTGGATGTCGCTAGAGGTGTTTATCCATATTCCCTCTCGGGCATTGTCCGTCAAATTGTTGCTCTTCAAGATGTTCTCTGTCGAGGAAATGATATATATGCCATCCTGGGTGTTTGATCGACATGTGTTGTTGTTGATATTGTTGTCATCGCTGTGTGTGCTCAAAAAAATTCCGTTGCCACTGTTGAAAAGGCAGGTATTGTTAGCCAGGGTGCCGTTTGTGTTATAGCTCTGCAGTCTGACTCCATCCCAGGCATTCCCATAACAGGTATTGTTGGCGATCATGCTGTTGTTTGTCCGTGCCAGGTATATCCCGTCGTTGTTAATGGAGTTGGAGCAATTGTTGTTCTCGATCATGCTGTTGTTTGAATCGATTATCCAAAATCCTCGTTGGACGTTGAAAAGGCAGGTATTGTTGTAAAGTGTATTATTATGGCTATAGGTCCAGAGGCGTATTCCGTTCGTACAGTTGTTGCATGTGTTGTTGTTTATCTTGTTAAAACCTGCAGTGACCAGCAATATTCCTGTGTTGGTGTTGTTGGAGCAATTGTTGTCCTCTATTTTGTTATGGTCGCAATTCGAAGACAGTAAATATATCCCAGCCCGGCTATTGTTCTCGAGGGTGTTGTCTCGGAGTGTGTTGTTGTTCGCGGTCTGTTGAAGGGTTATGCCGTCGTAAGTGCTATTTGAGCAATTGTTCTCTTGAGCTGTGTTCTGGTCGCTCTGGAACATCAATATTCCATAGTTGTTCCCCGTGCAATTGTTACTTTGCACTGTGTTCCCATCGCTCCGATATAGATATATCGCATAGCTATTGTTCTTGCATGTGTTGTTCTTTATGACGCCTCCCGTACTAGATGTGGATGAGATCATGCCATACATGTCGTTGTCTCGGAGTGTGTTGTTCCGGACGATCGTCCCTGTGCAGAACCCGAAGATAATAGCTGCCGAGGCATTGTTTATGTGCAGGTTTTCAACTCGCTTGTTCGTACAGTTAGCTAGGATTATCTGTCCGGGGTTGGGGTTTACCGCTCCTCCGGTTTGGTTTGTGTAGTAATACACCGGTTTCTCATTCACAGTATTAGAAGTATCTATCGTATGCGTGTTCCAGTGCTCTAGGAGCGTACCAATGACGTAAACTCCTTCGTTGGTCATGTTATTGTCAATGAGTATAGCTCTAGTGGCTAACCACAAAGCTATCCCGAAGCCGCTGTTGTCTTCCAGGGTATTGTTCTCTATGAGGTTATCCGTTGATGAACGTATCCACATTCCATAGCGGTTATCTTTGCATGTGTTGTTTTGTATTATGCAACTGTGACCTGCGTAGGGGTATATCCCGTCTAAGTTGTTGTCTGACACATTGTTATTCTCTATTCTGCAGTTATCCCCCGCTATCTCAATTCCGGCATCTCCGACGACTCCTCCTCCGTTCGTTATGGTAAATCCACTGATGTTCACCCAATCCGCGCTCACATGCACTGCGTCTCCCGTGCCAGTCCCGTTTATGGTGGTGGTCTCCCATCCCGCCCCGTTTATGTTCAATGCCTTGCTCACAACCACGCTCTCATCATAGGTTCCGGCGGCTACGTTTATAGTGTCTCCCGCTGTGGCATTATCTATGGCCTTTTGGATCGTCGGGTAGTTTCCTGGCACCGTTATCGTCCCCCGCGTACCGCCCCTGCCCTCATATCTGCTCTCGTCCCCGCTCCTCCTCCCAACGTCCATATCTCCTGCCAGCAGTTCGTCCTGTTCACCATTCCACCCTGTGGTCTCGAAGCGTATGGTCATCTGACTGGGGGTGGTGAATCCCAGGTCGCTCACATCCACCATGGCCTCGAGCTCCGCTCCGCTGGCATAGGCATCGACATCTATGATGGTCTCCTGCCAGGCTCCGTCCATCTGCAGGTATACGGCGGCGCTCTCTATCCTCCCTTCCCTTCCCCTTATCTCCAGTTTGTATCGTTCCAGGCCGCGTCCTACGTATATCGTTACACGATCCTCTCCGTCTCTTCTGGGTCGAATGATCACTGGTGGCTCTCCTCCTGTCCCGCCGCCGGTGCCTTCTCCGGTGTCCCCTGCATCCCCTCCGCCAGTATCGCCGCTGGGTCGTGTGAGGGAGGCCAGTGGGAGGTTGGTGCCTGCCAGTATA
>DAOVJP010000421.1 GCA_030673205.1 Thermoplasmata archaeon | reverse complement strand
GAACGATGTCCTTAAGATGAAGGGTGCGGCACTGGCCCGCATGGGAAAACATGAAGAGGCCGTGGAGACATACGATCAAGCATTGGAAAGAGACCCGGATGATCCGGACACATGGGAGAACAAGGCCGTTTCGTTGGAAACGCTTAAGAAGCTGCCGGAGGCCGTGCGGGCCTATGAGTCAGCCATAGGCCTTGGGATACGCACCCCGGAGATATACATGAAGACCGGCTCCCTCCTCTTGGAACGGGGGGAGTTCGACAAGGCGATAAGGCAATACGAGAACGCATTGGTGGTCGATCCTTCGTCTCAGGCTGCCGTGGCCGGACGGAAGCGTGCCGAAGAGGCCATGGAGAAAGCAAAACTGGATAAATATTCCAAGATCGTTCTGGAACACGAATACAGAAGTCAGCGCCCATTGACGAAGGAGGCGGTGTTCCGCGCCTGCAACATACCCTACTCGGACCTGGGAAAGGTCATGGACTATATCACGAAAGAAGAGAGGGTGGTGCTCTCCACAATGGAGCCGGAGGAGAAGGCGGAATACGAAGAGGATAGCCTGGAGGTGATGCGCAGATGCGTCATTCCCCAGATGGATGTGATGCGCAAGAGGGGGCTCAGACTGAGCGACCTCGTTTTCTCCCTCGACTATGACGTGGATCGGGCCAAGAAGATACTGGATTACATCCGCAGGGTGGACGAGCTCGACATAAGGAAAGTGACCCCCGATCAGGAGCTGGAACGCCTTGTGAGGGACATCATGGACGATCTCACCCCGGATAGGAGGGGGCTAGTGGACATCATGGACAAATATGGGATAGGAATGTGGAAGGCAAAGATGACCATGGCCCTACTCAAAGAATTTAGCGGAGAGGCCATCTCCGTGCCCTCCTACCGAACCCGTTTCATCGCCCAAGCGCATATCCCTGTCCCTACCCCCGTGGTGTTAGGAGGTGGAGGAGGGACCATAACGAACGCGGTAGACGTATCCGGTTTCTCGGGGACACAGACGGCGCAACCGGTACAACCCACACAGCAGAGCGGAGGCACCCCGACGACTCCAGCCCCTGCCCCCCAACCCTCCGCTCCTCCCAGAGCTGCCCATGAGGATCTCGCCGGGAAGCGGTGCATGTACCATGGGAACATGGCGGTGTTGAAACACGGCTGCGGCGAGTATCTATGCAGGCAGTGCACGTACTCCGGTAAATGTCCAAAATGCGGTGGTGCCATCACCAAACCGAGCCAAACTGCTGCTGGCCAAGGTACGTCCAGATCCTCTGCTCCGGCCCATCAAACACCACTAAAGACATCTCACCGGGCTGCATCAAAGGCCACCAAAACAGCACATTCGAAACCACAGTCGAAAGAGGATGGTTACGAACGCCTCTAGAACCCATTGGGACTATGGCCCAGGTTTGACAACAGAGATCATCTGTTCGGTTATCTCGCCCAGCACATCCGTGACAGATATCCGAAGTTCATATATCCCAGCGAACAACCCAGATGTGTCCCACTGGATGAGGCTCTCGTTATTCACAAATCCTCCCTGACCGATGGTCTGCTTTTCGTCAAGAACTCCCTCGGGATTGTATG
>DAOVJP010000076.1 GCA_030673205.1 Thermoplasmata archaeon | reverse complement strand
CGTCAGATCGGTATCATTGAGCATGTCAAAGAGAGCGCTGGCCTTTATGGCCGGAGGTTTTCCCGAGGCAAGATAGTTGTTCATGGCAACGCCCAGGTCTGCTTCCTCCGCATCTCCAGTGTCCACAGGGACCGATACCGGCGTTGTGTCATCTGCTCCACATGAAACATCAACGTACACAGAACTGCCAATGGTACCGGGATCGGCGCCAATGCACACAGGATGATTTCCCACCGACGATACAGCATAGTATCCTGGTGCTATGGTCGCATTCGTGGTCCAGGAGGCCATCCCCCACATGAGACATACCGTGTCATATTCCAACACGTTGAGCATGGCCGTTACCTGGCTGGCCGTGTGGCCTGTGAAACAGTACACTACGATTTGTTTGTTCGTGGGGAGCTTGGAAAGGTTCTCCTCTGTGAACACGGACCGCCAGGGGATGAGTATCGCCCCCGGTATGTGTCCTTCGTTGTATTTCGTTTCGTTCCTGACGCTGAGTATGAACGGATCGTTCCCAGAATATCCATCATTCAAATTTGCATATAGCGCATCTGCGGTTATCATGGTGTTCTTTCCAGTGGCCAGGAAAACATTTGTAGCATTCAACATTGCCTCTGCCGTCTCTTCCTGCCCTTCTGTACCTTCTGCATCTTCAGTTTCCAGCATGGCAAAGAACACCGTACCAAGCAGCAGGATGACAACAAACACAGACATCATGATCTTATCTTTCTTTATCATATCCTTCACCTCCCTATAGAGCCGTTAGTTTTCCTGTCTCTTCATTCCATTTCGCGAAGATATACCACAGTAGCAATATCAGCAGCATGAGGCATATCGATCCGGTATAGCCGAATGTGTCCGGAAGGAATATCTTCTGTTTCATTGCAGCAGGTAGCATGTCCATGAACGCTGGTTTGATGTATTCCGCCGTCAAGGGCAGGAAGGTGATCAACCCGATCAGGGCAAACCATAGTTTTACATGTCCCTCGCCTGCTCTCCAGGTGGAGCCAACAGTGCATCCTCCGGCTATTGTCATTCCCAGGCCGAATATTATGCCGCCAACGATGGCAGGGACCCAGAAATTCCCCTGGACCATGACCATCTCTCCGCCTATGCCCATGATCTTGATTATGGTGAAGCCGAACATGCCGACTAGGATGCCGGCTATCAGTCCTGCGGTCGGTTCCGAATCACCGGTCAGGAATGTTTCACGCAGAGTGCGGACGATGCAGAAGCGGGATCGCTGGAGCACAACACCGATCATCAGGCCGATCAAGGTGAATCCGATCAGTATCTTTTCGCTGGCTATGCCGCCGTTGTATAACATGGCCACAGCAGCCCCGATACCCAGGACCGCCACGCCTGCCAGTGGTTGGAGGGAAGTCTGATCGGTCTTAGCAGCCAGCAGTGTCTTGGTGTTGCCGGAGCTGAGTCCAGGGTGGTTCTCCATTTCCCATAGCAGATATTTGACGGCTATGAACACGCCGACGAAAAGTCCCACCACGAACACGAGGGCTCCGCCGGACAGTGCCGCCCAACCGCTGTAGAAGTTGCCTATAGTGCATCCCATACCTATGATGGCACCGATGCCCATCAATATGCCGCCGAGCAACCCTTTTGCCATTTCTCCTTTGGGGGGCACTCGGATGGCGAACTCCTTTGCAAGCAAGGCACTTCCGAGAGCACCTATGAGCATAAGGATGGACAGCATCCCATAAGTACTCTCCAGAAGGGGTTTGGCCCCGGATGTGATGCCTGCTGCATCAAAGAGGTTCTGACCCCAATTCAATATGCCTCCACTCGAACCCCAGGGGGATGCGATCAGGAAAAGGCCGATGCTGAGCACAGAGAGTATGATGCACCCAACCCACATTTCCCAGGATCTCCCAAAGAGCGTGGAATAGAGTCCATCGAAGATCCCCGGTTCGGGAGGTTCTTCAGGGGTCTCTTCAGCATCAGGGGTTTCTTCAGCGATCTTCGCAGGTTTTGCTTCTTCAACGTTTTCCGCAAATTCTGCTTTTTTCTCGGGTTGAGAGTTAGGGGCAATTGTTTCGGTATCGGGCCCTGCTCCTTCAACTTGCCAACCCTGTTCTGTTGTCTCGGCTTGTTCAGCCTTTTCCGCCATTTTTATCACTCCTGTGTTAACCTGAACGATTCTTTCATCGGCTTCTCGTCGATCGTATGTGTCGTCCTTTCATTTCTTCCGGATATAGAATTTGTAGACGCCGCTTTCCTCAACGGCCTCTATGAACTCGTTTCCGGTCTTCTTGCACCACTTGGGCACGTCCTCTTTGGAACCTGGGTCCGTTCCCAACATCTCCAGCACCTTGCCGGAGGGCATCTTCTTCATCGTCTTAGCAAGCTTTATTATTGGCATGGGGCACGAAAGCCCCTTGCAATCCAATGTCTCATCTGTGTTTACCATATTATGCACCTCTATCTCTATCCTATACTGTCCATCTCTCTCAGAACGAGAAAGTAAGCTGGGCGCCCTCTGCTTCCACTATGAATGTGGTCGCTCCGACGATCTCCACACCTTCTCTAAGGTCCTCTTCCTTCATGTCCTTTGCTTCAAAGGCCAGCTCACACATGAGGATCCTGCCGTCCAGGTCATCAAAGCCCTCGACAAGATCGGCCATGTCCGGCAGTCCCTTGGCCTTTATACCCTCAAAATATCCTTTCTTCAAAGCTGGCGCACCGGATGGGGTGAAGAACATTATGACATCATCCCCTGAAGCCAGCGCACTGGATGCCAGTGTAAATGCCGGGTATAGGTTCTTTGGTTCCGATCCGTTTATTGTTATTGCCATTTTTCCCATATTTTTTACCTCCTTCTTCTTTCGCTACTAGAGTTGGTGAAGTCCTCGATATTTTTGACTATGTCATAGAAGGCCTTCGCTGGATCTGAATCCGGGTCTTTCATGATGAATGCCGTGCCGGAATCTCCCATCTCAACTATGCTCGGGTCCATGGGTATTCTTCCCAGGAAAGGGATATCCAGCTCCTTCGCTGCTTTCTCCCCTCCTCCAAACTTGAAAAGGTTGATCTGGCTACCGCAATGTGGACAGGTGAAACCGCTCATGTTCTCTACAACGCCTATAACCTGCAAGTTGATGGCCCTAGCAAAGCTCACGGATTTCCTCGAATCCAACAAGGCCACGTCCTGGGGTGTGGTGACTATCACGGCCCCGGCGCCTTCCGAGATCAGTTGGGCGATGCTCATCGGCTCGTCCCCCGTGCCCGGCGGCAGATCTATTATCAGATAGTCCAGCTCGCCCCAGTTCACCTCTCCCAGGAATTGGCGTATGACACCCATCTTCATCGGTCCTCGCCATATCACGGGGGTGTCCTCGTCAGCCAAGAGAAAGGCCATGGACATCACCTTGACACCAGGAGGAACGGTAATGGGAACGATACCATCATCCTCTACAACAAGCCGCTCGCCCTCTATGCCCAGCATCTTAGGGATGTTCGGTCCGTGAATATCCACATCCAAGAGCCCTACTTTCGCCCCGTCCATGGAGAGTGCGATGGCAAGATTGGCTGCCACAGTGCTCTTTCCCACGCCCCCTTTTCCGCTCATCACCACGATCTTGTGGTCTATCTTCTCCATCCTATTCGCTACATCGCTGTTATCCGGAGCGGTGTGCGTTCCTTCTGCAGTGTTACACGATGAGGTTTTTTCCGACATGTTGAGGCATCCTCTATGTTGGTGTGGGCGGCAATACCCCCCTATATTATCAGATTTATACCGGACATATCCGGTGCTTTGAAAAATGTTTCTTCTCTCTGTAACATAATACAGAATGCTTGAAGTATGAACTATTCTCTGAAACGCTGTTGTATGATCTTCTTTTCTCCCTTCTGCAGGATCTCTGCCAGGGTGGAACTTGATATATCGAATGTCTTTGCCAGCTCCTTGATCGTTATCTGCTTGGGCTGGTCATAATACCCTCTTTTGAACGCGGCACGCATGATCTCTTCCTGCCTGCCGGTGAGCATGGCCTTCTTGCTAAGTCGGGTCTTGCTCTTCAACTCCACTGCACACCCGTTCTCCTCCAGCTTCTCCTTCAACTCGATAAGCGAGCCCTCCCCGCCGGTGATCAATCTCCATTCCAAACCCCCCTCGTCATCTGTTTTAGCAGACATCAAGAAACATTCTGACCCGGTAAGAGCCTGGCAAGCCACACATTCCTGCAGAGTAACATTGCCCAGAACAATACCATCTCGCAGGGGAGAGAACTTTGCCTTGCAAACCGAGGGATGATCCCTGATCGCCTCTAAGATCTCTTCCAGCATCCCATCCTCGACGCCGATCTCCACCAGGCTTCTTCCCCCGGATCTACCATGGGGCATGCACTTCACGAACTTGAGGGGAGCAGGGAATCTCTGTTTCAAGTCATCGATCCAATTGTTTGGTATCTTGATATTAAGAACTACTTCCATCATCGATATCGGTGGTGCTCCAATGGGCCAATGGTATTTTTACTTTTGTGGGCGGGATTTCCATTGTGTTGTGCAGACCATAGACTTGTATCTAGATGGAAAAATCTTTCCACCAGTAGAAATTTGCCTCCTTCACCTCATTTCCACCGTGGGCTCTCCCGTTTGAATATGACCTTCTTCGGGCATTTCTCTATGGAGGCGGGGGCGGGTCTGAGATCGATTGGATCGAAGAACGGCAAGTCCTTCGTATCATCCCACATCACCTCGCCGTGTTCCGCCGCCTTCACGCACAACCGACAGTGGATGCAGCCCAGGTCGCACCTCTCCCTTCCGGGGATGCTCTTCTTCGACATATAATTGCAGGCGAGATACTGGGGCATGTCCACTGGCACGATGTCTATTAGGTTCATGGGACACTCCTTTACGCAGAGGCCGCACCCTATGCACTTCTTCGGGTCCACCACAGCTATCCGTTTCTCTTCTATGATGGTGATGGCTCCTTCCGGGCATACAGTTGCACAGTCCCCGAAGCCCAGGCATCCATAGGGGCATTTCTTGTAGCCTGCGGAGAGTTGGGCGGCGGCCTTGCAGGTGTCGATACCGGTATAATCGAACAATGTCTCGGAGCTTCCTGCGCAGTGTATCAGCGCCACCTTCTTCGCACCTCCGGAGAGGTCTACGCCAAGGGCGGTTCCCAGTGCCTTCACGGCCTCCTCGTCATTCATGAGGGTCATGCAGGGAGAGTTATGCAGGGTGTCTATATCCTTGGCCACCTCCCCAGCATATGCGAAGCACCCGGGTTGTCCACACGCCCCGCAGTTCATCCCAGGAAGGTATTGGGATATCTCCTCAGTCCTCTGCAATCCCGCATCCTCTTCCGGGAGGAAGCGGTTGGCCAAGAATATGGCTATGCCGCATCCCAATCCAACAAAGGTGAGGGACGCTATTATCACAATCGTTTCGGCATCCATCTATACCATCCCCCCGAAAGCTATGAAACTCATCCCCAGGAGCATGGCCACCAGGAACGCCACGGGTATGCCTTCGAACGATCTGGGAGTGTCCGCCAATTCCAAACGCTCCCGTATGCCGGACATGATGGCCAGCACCAGGGTGAAACCGACGCCAGCGCCGAGGGCGCTCACCACTGTCTCCGCGAAGCCGTAGCCGCTGTCCACACTGATGAAGGTCACGCCCAGAACGGCACAGTTGGTGGTTATCAATGGAAGATATATCCCGAGGGCGTTGTACAAAGACACGTTCGTCCTCCTTATGGCCAGTTCTATGATCTGCACCAGCGATGCTATGACCAGTATGAACACCACGGTGGCCATGTATTCCACGCCGAAGGGAACGAGGAGCTTATAGAAGAGGAGCCAGGTCGCCGTGGATGCTGCGACCATCACTATCAGGACGGCCAACCCCATGCTTAACGCGCTGGACAGTTTTTTGGACACGCCGAAGAACGGGCAGAGGCCCAGGAACTTGGCCAGCACGAAGTTGTTTATCAGCGCCATGCTGATGAATATGGTTATAAGGTTCTGATCAGCCATGCTCTATCACCCCCGTGTACCTGAGGGCGGCAATGAGAACACCCACTACCAGGAACGCCCCCATGGGTAGGATGAATATGGCCATCGGGCTGTCCACCAGTCCCGGTGCTTGGACGATGTTCCTGCCGAAGGCGGACAATGTGCCTGTTCCCAGGAGCTGTCTGAAGACGGATATGATGGTGATGGCGATCCCGAAGCCTATTCCCATTCCAAAGGCGTCTGCCAGAGAGTCCTTGAGCGTGTTCTTGGAGGCGAACGCTTCCGCCCTTCCCAATATGATGCAGTTCACCACGATGAGCGGGATGAATATGCCAAGGGATTTGCTCAGATCAGGCATGAAGCCCTGCATCACCAGATCGACCACGGTCACAAGGGTCGCTATTATGACGATGAACACGGGTATCCTCACCCTGTCAGGCGTATAGTCCCGTATCATGGAAACGATGATATTTGCGCTTATCAATACGAACATCACCGCCGCCGTCATCCCGAGGGCGTTGTCTATGGAGGTGCTCACCGCCAGGGTGGGGCACAGTCCAAGAAGCAGCACGAGCACAGGGTTGGAATGTATGAGGCCGTTCTTGAAGTTCGAAAGCGTGTCACCCATCATACCACCTCCT
>DAOVJP010000074.1 GCA_030673205.1 Thermoplasmata archaeon | reverse complement strand
CAGGGGGATACAGGCCGTGAAAGGCCGTCTTTCCAGGCGTTGATAGGAATATGCGTAGAGGGGGATGTCGTTCATCTCGGCAAAGCGTCTCACAAGGCCTGTCTTGCCGCTGCCGCTCTCGCCGAAGACGAAGAGTGTCCAGCCCTCCCTTTCATGCACCTTTTGGTATGCTTCTCCCAAACGTCCAAGTTGCTCTTCTCTGCCTATGAACGCCGGGCCAGGCAATATCTTCCCCCCGTTATTTCCCCCTGGCCTTCTCGGCACCCGTGCCCTTGTGTCTCAATCCACGGGATTTCTTTCCGGATGAGGTCAAACCGCGGTTAACGCGGGATGTATGCTGTTTCTCGCATATCCAGTTGATCTTCGGGTCTTTCTTGATAACGGGGTGGTGTGGGTCCACCAGGATGATCTCGTAATATTTGTTCTTCCCATCCTGATATATCCAGTAGGAGTTCAACACCTCCATGTTGGGGTATCTCTTGGCGGTCCTCTCCTCCGCCACCTGCTGGAGGTTCTTCGCGAGGGTGATCTTCTTCTCCCCCTTTCTCTTCGCACGCCTACCCTTGTTTATCCTGTGCTTTCTAAAACTGCCACGGCGCACACGCGCCCGGACCACTACGAATCCCTGTTTGGCGCGATAGCCCAGTGTCCGTGCTCGGTCCAATCTGGTGGGATGTTCCACACGCACGAAGGAGTTCTCGTGTCTATACTGGATGCCGCGTTCCCACTGGAGATGTTTCATGTCTCCTTCGCCAGGCCTTTTCCAGGCCTCGCCTATGTGCCCGTACATGCCAACGGGATTGGCCTTTTGGTTCTCTTCTTCTTCGTCTGCCATTGTCATCACCTAGTACTCTGGCCATCTGGCCGTTTTATGGATTCACCCGTCTTGGTATCTCCATCATGGGAGGGAACCGTTGTTCTCTCCACAGTGGAAGGCATACCCTAGGGAACATCTCCGAGCGGGACGTATCCCGCTACTGTAGCATCGGAGGGTAGAATGGGGAGGTATAAATATATTAGGGGTGCGCGGGGGCGTGTAATGATAATTAGTAAAGAGGGGTGGGTGTGTAGGGGCGTACAATAATGCGATATAGCATAATATTAGGAGCGCGCAGGGATGTGCACACAAAGCTCAAAAGACCGCAACGCTTCCCTGTCTCGGTGGCAATGATGGAGATAATCGAGCTGACTGAGGAGAACAAGGCCCTGTACCTCGTGTGCCTGGAGGATTGGTCGGAGGAGATGAAGGAGGCGGGGAATAGGAAGAGCGTATGGTTCGAGAGGATGAGCAGCATGGGCCTGAGGGTGAAGCTCGCCAAGGCCGATGACGGGAGGATAGGAGGCATGATCCAATACCTTCCGATAGAACACTCCAATGCGCTTGGCCAGGACTCCTATTTCATCCTATGCATCTGGGTCCACGGACACAAAGAGGGCAGAGGCAACTTCCAAAAGAAGGGTATGGGCAAGGCACTGCTCAAGGCGGCGGAGGAAGATGCCAAGTCCCTCGGGGCCAAGAGCATGACCGCGTGGGGGCTGACCATACCGGTGTGGATGAAAGCCTCCTGGTTCAAGAAACAGGGGTATGAGGTGGCGGACAAGAATGGGGTGGCACTGCTCATGTGGAAGCCCTTCGTCGAAGGTGCGAGACCGCCGAAGTGGATAAAGGAGAAGAAGAGGCCGGGCACGATACCGGGCAAGGTCTCGGTCACTGTGTTCTCCAACGGCTGGTGCCAGGTCATCAACATAGTGGCGGAACGCGCCAAAAGAGCGGCGGAGGAACTGGGCGAAAAGGTCGTATATAGTGAGATGGACACAACGGACCGCGCCGTCCTTCGGGAATGGGGCATATCCGACGCGCTCTTCATAGACGCCAAAGAAGTGAGGACCGGCCCCCCACCCTCCTATGAGAAGATAAAGAAGAAGATAGCCAAGAGGGTGAAGAAGCTGAGGTGAGGACCCTTCCCCCCGCTTTTTATACGCCCCACTCCCTATCCTTACTATGACCTCCCCCGTGCTCTACATCTCCTGTTCGCAGGACGAGGCCAGCATGAACATGCGCCAGCATATGCTGGGTTGGGAGGGGTGGGAGGAGGCCGGAGAGCTGTGGGGCAGCCCGCTGCTGATGAGGAACGGCACCGAATATTTGGCTCTCATGTCGGACGAGCACATATACCACGAGGAGCCAGATGTGGAGGCCGCCAAGGCCATGCCCTCCCCCTCGCTCCTCATCTTTCTGTCCAGACACCGAAGCGAGTCAGGCGCCCGTTCCCTCACCGTGCATCCCCTGGGAAACTATGGTGAGAACCGGTTCGGAGGAAGGGCGAAGGCACTTGTTCCCTCTGCGCCTGGGGAGATGGCGGCCGCCCTCCGTGCCCTGGCAGGAACGGGTGCGGGGCTTGGATACAACATCACGTACGAGGTCACCCATCACGGCCCGCATATCGCCACCCCCACGTTCTTCATAGAGATAGGCAGCGGCGAAAAGGAGTGGAAAGATAGGGAGGCGGGGAAGGCCATAGTGGAGGCCCTCTCTTCCAGGGATGTGGACCCGGGCGACAGAATATTGGTGGGCATAGGCGGAGGCCATTACGCCCCCCGTTTCACCGACATAGCACTGCACAAACGCGCCGCCTTCGGCCACATGGTCCCCTCCTACGCGCTGGAGGGACTGGACCAGGATGGGGTAGAGGCCGCACTGCGACTGGCCATGGACGCCACGCCAGGTGTGGAAGGGTTCTACCTGCACAAAAAAGGTTTGAAGGGGGAGGCGAAGAGACATGCCCGGGCCGCGGTGGAGAGCCTGGGATCGTCGATGGTGGGCTCCGGGGAACTGGAGGAGCGATAGGGGGAGGGTGGGGAGGTGGGCACCCTCCGCCGCACTACATACGTTGGACCCAGAATCTATTTATACGGCACCATCGATGGAATAGCCCCCATGACGGAGGTGTGAGTTTTGAGGTGTTTCTTCGTTTCGGACCTGCACGGACGTG
Organism: Thermoplasmata archaeon; assembly: GCA_030673205.1. Lineage (GTDB taxonomy): Archaea > Thermoplasmatota > Thermoplasmata > JAGHBH01 > JAGHBH01 > DAOVJP01. The sequence continues at coordinate 3,740 of DAOVJP010000074.1, read as the reverse complement.
TCGAGCAGTATAAGCGGCTTTTCAATCTCGTCTCAAGTGAGCGTCCGGATGCGGTCTTCTTCGGTGGGGATCTGCTTCCGGGGGGATTTGGCGCCGCCATGGATATCAGTTCGTTCCTGAAAAACGTATTCTTCCAAGGGATCAGAGATGTCAGGAACGGTGATAAGAATATCCGTTTCTTTGTGATCCTGGGTAACGATGACCCGCGCATACACGAAAGCTCTTTCATCGACGCGGACGAGGAGGGTCTGATAGAATATGTGCATGACCAGACCGTTCCCTTCGGAGGGTTGTTCGTCACCGGCTATTCCTTCGTTCCTCCAACGCCTTTTCTATTGAAGGATTGGGAGCGATATGATGTCTCCAGGTTCGTGGATGTCGGATCTGTCTCCCCGGAGGAGGGTATCAGGACGGTGCCTGTTCCGGAGAACGAGGTTCGCTATTCGACCATTGCCGAGGATCTGCAGAGGCTGGCGGAGGCATCTCCCCTGGAGAAGACCATCTTTCTCTTCCATTCCCCTCCTTTTGGCTCATATCTCGACAGGGTCGGGCTGGATGGGAGGATGGTGGACCATGCCCCTGTGGATGTCCATGTCGGCAGCGTTGCCATCCGGCGTTTCATCGAGAAAGAACAGCCGCTCCTCACGCTGCATGGCCATATCCACGAATCGCCCATGCTCACTGGACATTGGAGGGAGACAAAGGGAAGGACACTATCTTGTTCGGCCGCCCATGACGGCCCTGAACTTGCATTGGTCCGGTTCGATACGGACGACCTGGCGAACGCGTCCAGGGAGCTTGTTCCGCAGCCTTAGTCCCGCTTGTGCTGCAGTGGGATCTCCTTTGCCGCGCCGTAGGGAGAGCCGATGTGTGTGGCCCATGAGTTCTTGTTCTCTATGTCCTCGTCCGTGATAATGTGGACATCCAGTATACCGTTGACCTGGACCCCCGTTCTTCCTTTGTTCTCCTCTGCGATCCTGGTGCTCCATTCGTGCAGCCACGATAATAGGGCTTCTCTCTGCTCCTCGTTCCCCTTGAAATGGATCAAGAGGTCTATGTCGCTGGCCGGGCCTGCGGTCGCTTCCTTCGTGCTTCCGAAGACATATAATGCCTGTACACAGTACACTTCCGTATCCAACGCCCTGGCTATCTCCTCCACCTTCTTCATTCTCCATACCCAGTGATCCGGGGGAGTGATGTATGCCAGTGCGCTGTTCGCCTCTCCGTCCATTATGACCGAGAGGGTTCCTCCTTGGGCTATGTCGGAGACCTGGATGACATGGAGCACACCTTCCTGTCCCTTGTATTTTGGCAGCAGTTCTCCCAGGCGATTCGGGGCCATTTCCAGAAGCTTATCGTTGAACACGTTCCCTTTCTCGTCAGGATATAGGGGGAGGTAGTGGATGTTCGCCTCCACGAGGTCCTGGAAGAAATGGGTGCCGAAGGATAGGTCCGGAAGGTACCCTCCTTTTTTCCTGGCGACCTCGATGAGCAATGAGGTGTTGTTGATATCGTTGTATGTGATCGGCACGCCCAGTTTTATGTCTCCGCGGCTCCCCCATCGTCCGGGGCCCATGAGGATGAACTTTCGTTTTGGCAGTGCCCTGTTAAGCGCTCCCACGGCGTGGGCGACCTTGTATATCTCGTTCCTATCAGTCAGTGTCTCATAGGCGTCTGGATCCACATATACTATGTACTCTATGCCATCTATGTGGCTTGTGGTCACATATTTGCTGGCGGAGAATATCTTTCTGCTCGGCGGGATGTTCTTCGGGATGGGGATGCGCTCTATTTCCATGGCGTGGCTTTGAGGGCGGCATTGGAGAATATGCAGTGCCTTTCCGTCATGTGCGAACTCTACGTCAACAGGAGTGCCCATCCTATCCTGGAGGAGGGCCAGAACTGCTTTGATCTGGGGGATGAACTTTTCTTTCTCTATGAGCTTGGAGAAGGTGATGATGAGGTCCGCTTCATCTCTGTCCAGCAATATGCCCGGTACCGGTGTTAGGATGCCGTCGCGGTGTATGGACACTATCTTGGTTACCTGGGGGTATTCGTCCCAGTACTCTCGAATGAGGTCTATTGAGCGGACGGTTTCCAGGGTACCCTTTTCCAGGTTGATGACATCCATGTTATGCTGTGAGTACTGGATGGTCTCGTCGACCAGTGCATTGACCTGTATCTCCGGTTTGTTGGGAGAGACAAGGACGGGATAATCCCTTCCAACCCTGTCCACCGCCCTTGTGCCGAGTCCTGCGACCATCCGTATTATGCCATCTTCTCGCCTTATTCTCGGAGACCAGCGGAACTCGTTGTTGCTGAAGGCTATTCCGGCGAAGGCGGGAATATAGTATGGGCCAACCCTGGCCCCAACAACCTCTTGCACCAAAATGCCCATCTCTTCCACGAAGTCAAGCAGTCCGCGCTCTCTCCGGTATTCTATCGGGTCCGGAGCGAATGTCGATGCATATACCTCTGTGAGGGCGTTGATGAAGGCGCTCAGTCTTTCTTCTTCGGTGCCTGTGTTGACCAGGAAGAGACTCTTGTATTTCCCGGAGAATGCGGCGCCGAAACTGTCTTCGAGAAGACTGGATGAGCGGACGATTATGGGTTTGCTCCCCAGTTCTCTCAGGATCCTGCGAAGGCCTCTCACCAGGTCCGGAGGGAAGATGGAGTTCTTGAAGAGCTGTTCCAGAAAGGGTTGTTCCTGGCGTACCTCGGTGGGGTCGAGATATTTGATGTGCACTATATCGTCCAGGTCGTTGTATCGTATCAGGCTGGTCAGTGTGTCCGAAGCGATGTACCAGCTTTTGGCGAAGGATATGTCGTCGAGGATCTCGTTATTCTCCTTTTCCTTCTGAATTATCTTTTCTGCCAGGTATACGCCTGAGATCTTTCCTCCTAATCTTCCCTCTCCCTGCGGTGGTCCTATGGTGGTCTTGAGAAGGGATACGAAGTCCTCCACGTTGATGTAGTTCTTCGCTATGTTGAGGTATTCAAGCCTTCCTGTGAAGAATCGCCGTATCAAGGCGGTGCGTATAGACATCTCGTCCTCCGGGGTCAACGCCCGTGCGTCCTCAGGCATGTCCCAGAACCGGTTGAGCTCGCTTGTGATCTCTGTCAGCGATATGCCTTGTCTTTGGGAGGAGAGAAGGAGGGGGCGTGCTTTGTCCGCTTTGAGCCAGGTGTGGAACAGGTCCGATATGTCTTCGGAGGACATGCTTCTCTTTGCTATCGCGAAGACCTCTTCCTGTATCCTCTTGAGGGTCTTTGTGTCTTCTCGTGGGGAGGGGATGTTGATGCCACACCATTCTGCGTCCTCTTCGCTTCCGTTCATCGGGCAGATGCTGCTTATGACATTGGCGACCTCTTCATTATGGATCCTGTACAAGTGGTATATCATCCGTCTGGTGATACGCAGTGAGCCCCGTGGGTCTGTCTTTATCAAGAGGCCCAGGATTATCTCCCAATCATCCCTTCCCTCTGGCCTGTGATTTTTCTCCTCGACCACCATATCTCGTATCTGTTTTTCTTCTATGTAGCTCCCTATGAGCTCTGCGATGGCGGTGATCAATTTTCTTTCTTCAGTCAGAAATGGACCTTCGTCCAGAACCGGCTTCTCTTCCAGATAGAATACATCTATGAACCCTTTTTCTTCTCCTCCAATTCTTATGGTGGAAGACTGCTTCCATTCTGTCTCCGTGAAGTTCTCGGTCGTGTACTCATCTTCCCCTATGGTT
>DAOVJP010000058.1 GCA_030673205.1 Thermoplasmata archaeon | reverse complement strand
CATCGTCAACGACCTGATAAGCGGCAGGATCGTATTGGATGATGTATCCCTCCTGGTGGTGGATGAGGCCCATCGTACCGTGGGCGAGTATGCCTACGTCTTCGTGGGGGAGCGTTATGCCCTCAGACCCGATGGGTTGGTACTCGCCACCACCGCCAGTCCTGGGAGTGATATGGCCAAGATATTGGAGGTGTGCAAGAACCTGGTAATAGAGCATGTGGAGATACGCTCGAAGTACGATGCGGATGTGCTCAATTATGTCCATGAACTGGATATGCGGTGGGAGAGCCTGGAGCTGCCCGAGGACTTCGGAGGTATTATCTCCCTCTTGAAGGAGGTGATGGGGAATATGGTGAAAGAGCTGAGGCGTTTCGGCATATTCCTCCCGTCCCCCGTATCCACAAGATCGTTGCTGGCCTGTGGAGAGGAGATCCGCGGGAAGATACGGGCCGATCCTCGCACCTCTTCCTTGTACAGGGCGGCTGTGGTACAGGCCGCGGCGGTGAAGATCAACCATGCTGTGGAGTTGGCGGAGACGCAGGGGCTGGGCGCTCTCCGCGGCTATATGAAACGTCTGTTGGAGGAGAGTGGGAGCAGGAGAGGAAGCAAGGCGAGCAGGATGCTAGCCAACAACCCCAAGGTAGGGCAGGCCACGTCATTGCTGGCGGATGCCGAGGGAGAGCATCCCAAGATCGGACGGGTGCTGGATATCGTTGGAAAGGAGTTGGAAGGGAACGAGGATTCCAGAGTGATCGTGTTCACCCATTACAGGGAGACATCGGAGATCATCACCGAGCGTCTCGGTTCCGTACTCGGTGTTCGCCCGGTGCGTTTCGTGGGCCAGGCATCCCGGGGAGATGATAAGGGCCTGCGGCAGAAGGAACAGGTGCGGGTGCTTCAGAGCTTCAGGGACGGAGAATACAACGTATTGGTGGCCACCAGTGTGGCCGAGGAGGGGTTGGACATCCCTTCCACGGATCTGGTGGTATTCTATGAGCCGGTGCCCAGCGAGATAAGGACCATACAGCGAAGAGGAAGGACGGGGCGGAAGAGGAAGGGAAAGGTGATTATCCTCATGGCCAAGGACACCAGGGACCAGGGATACTATTTTTCCAGCCTGCGAAAGGAGAAGCTCATGCGACAGGAGCTCCAGACGCTCCGCCGCGATCTGGCTCAACACATGAGCGTGGGTGACATATATCAGGCCAGGGTGGTGGATGCGACGGAAGCAGGGGCGGAAGATGTGAAAGATAGGACAGAGGGGAAAAAGAGAGTGGAAAGGGCGGGGAGGATCGAAGGGCTCGAACACGGAGGAAAGAGGCAGAGAACGCTATCGGATTTTTCAGGTGGAGCGCACGAAGGAGCGGCTAGAAGAGGTCGGGGGGCACAGAAGGGGAAGGAGAAGAAAGGGGGAAGGGCGCAAGAGGGTGCGAGAGAAGGGGCCGTAGGCGGCCGTTACAGGGAGAACGAGGGAGATGGGAAGAGGGCAGTGGAAGAGGGCACGAAGGAGGAGAGAGGGGGCCTTATGGGGAATGGTAGACGGGATAACGCAGAGGAGGGTGAAGAAAGGTTGCGAGTGGTGGTGGATTCCAGGGAGTTCAACTCATCCGTGGTCAAAGAACTCTCCCGAAAGGGATTGATCATAGAATCCAAGCGTTTGGAGGTGGGGGACTATGTGCTGTCATCGACCCTGGCTGTTGAAAGAAAAGAGGTGGGGGATTTCCTGGCCTCGCTCATGGACGGTCGACTGTTCTCCCAGATGTCATCGTTATCCAGAGCATACCTGGAGCCCATTCTCATAATAGAGGGTACTGGTCTGATGACACGGAAGAACTTGGCGCCGCAGGCGATATACGGGGCGCTAGCCTCTATAAGCACCGATTTCCGGATACCAGTGTTCTCCACCGAGAACTCGGCGGAAACGGCAGAGTTCATACATGCCTTGGCACGTAGAAAGGAGCGTGGGCGAAGAACGAATGCCCCCGCCCGTAGACACGGAAAACCTGGCCCGTCCAATACGAGGGAGGCGCAGCTCTTCATCGTGGAGGGGTTGCCAGGAGTATCTGCGGTGGCTGCCCGCCGCCTTTTGGGGCACTTCGGCACCGTCATGGGTGTACTGACCGCCTCCGAAAAGGAGCTGATGGGCGTCCAGGGCATAGGGAAGAAAACAGCGGCTAACATCGTGTTGGTGTCACGCTCAGAATACAGATAAGGGCCAAGATTAAATACTCCCCCTTGCATAGCTACAAGCCCAAGAGGCTGCCTCTACAGATGGAGGCGGCATGAGGAGGAATGTATATTGGCCCTTGCCAAGAGATCCACTTTCGTCAACCGAACAGGGGAGATGGAACTTCTTCTCTCATACTATGGGAAGTGCCAGAAAGATGTGGATAGACATCTCGTTTTCGTGTTGGGAGAGGCGGGCATAGGGAAAACGCGGCTCATGCACGAGTTCAAGGAGAAGGTCGAGAAGGGAGGTGGCCTGTTCCTCGAAGGTGCCTGTGTATATTCTGAGAGCACTGAACCCTATCTGCCATTCGTTGAGTCCATAGGACCCTACCTCGAACAGAGAAAGGCAGAGCTCTCCTCGGGATTCATGGGCGTCTCTTCCAGAGGACATGGGGTGGAAGTGGGCGTGGCGGCGCTTGGATTGATGAGCACAGCCGAGGCTGGCGCAATGCCCAGGGGGGAGAGTCTTCAGGACAAGAAGAGCATTTTGTTCGAGTCCTTTGTGCAGACCGCTGCCGATTTGGCGAAGGAGCGTAGCGTCGTCCTGTTCCTGGATGATTTTCAGTGGGCAGATGTGGGGAGCGCCCAGCTTCTTACTTATCTCATAAAGAACCTCAAAGGCCTTCCAGTACTCGTATGTGTCGCGTATAGGCCAGAGGAGATGGAGGATGGAAAGGCAAGTGGACCGATCGCCAGGACCATACCCGAACTGACCTCCGAAGATTTCACCTCATCCCTCAGCCTGGGGAGGCTGGACAAGGATCACATAGCCAAGATGACCAAGAGCATACTCGGCAGGGAAGGCATTCCCGATGAATTCTTGGACGTGTTGTTCAGGGAGAGCGAAGGAAATCCTTTCTTTGTCGAGGAGGTGTTGAAGGCACTTATATCAGAGGGCGTCATCGACCTGAGCTCTTCCAAATGGGATGCGCTGTCGCTGTCCCACATAAGCATCCCTAAGAGCATAAGGGATGTGGTCTCCAGACGCATACTCCGATTGGACGATGAGGCTTTAAGGGTCCTGAGATACGCGGCCATCATAGGCCATCGCTTTTCCTTTGAGCTCTTGAAGGATGCTACGGACCTGCCAGAAGAGGGTTTGGTGAATCAGGTGGATGTGCTCATGGACAACAAACTCATCCACGAGGATCTGAACAGTGAGGAGGAAGAATTCACCTTCGATCACATCCAGATCATCACCGTAGCCTATGAGGGTATGAGCAGGAGCAGACTGCGGGTGATGCACAGGCGGGTCGGGGAGATATTGGAGGAGAGGAACAAGGATGACATAGGGGAAGCCGTGTATCTCCTTGCCAAACATTTCTTCGTTGGAAAGGTGCCTGATAAGGCTGTTCCCTATGCTATCTTGGCGGCGAAGAAGGCAACCGCATCCTATGCGCTGGACGATGCGCTGAACTACTATTTCATGGCCCTCAACATCCTCGACCGCTATCCACAAAAGGTGGAGTTCCAGTTGTACAAGGGAGATGTGTTGTTCAACATAGGTTGGATAGAGAACATGCTGGGGCTGTGGGACAACGCCCTGGAGCATTATACGAGAGCCGCGGAGATGAACAAAGAGTTGGGGAACAAACGTAGGATGGGGGATACTCTCAGAGAGATGGGGCACCTTTACATGGAGAGGAACTCATGGAAAAAGGCGGATGATTATTACAGCCAAGCCCTCGAGATATACGAGGAGTTGGGGGACCATTATGGGATAGCGGATACGTATAGAGGACATGCGAAGGTGGACTGGAGACTGGGAAGATTGGACGAGGCAATAGGGCATCTCAACATGTGCATAGAGAACGCTATCAGAGTAGGGGATGATTCCCTTATAGGGAGCAGTTACATCGATATGGGGAACGTGTACGCGAATAAGGGGGATACGGAGAAATCGAAGGAGCAATATTTGAAGGCAATAGATATTCTCGAAAAGACAGAGAACTTCCCTGAGGTGGCCCGTGCCTTCAACAACATTGGCGAGATCTTCAAGGATAACAAGGAATATGACAAGGCACTGGAGAGCTACGTGAAGAGCATGGAGAATGCAGAGAAGGGCAGCGATATCCGCACCAAGGGATATGCGTTGGGGAACATGGGAGAGACATATGCGAAACTCGGGGACCTGGAGAAGGCCGAGAAATACACCGATGAGGCGCTGGAACTCTTCGAACGCCTAGATGAGAAATATGTCATAGCTGGGATATATATGGTCTATGGGATATTGTTCTCCCAGAAGAAGGATTGGAAAAGCGCGGAAGCGTCCTTTGAACGCGGGGTGGAGATGATGAAGGCTCTTGACATCCAGTACGACCTTGGGATCATCTATCTGGAGTACGGGCTGAGGATGGAAGAAAAAGGAGACGCTCACAAGGCCAAGGAACTGATGACCCTAGCGCGCGATATCTTCATAGACATAGGTGCAAAGAGCCACATAGAAAAGACTAACGAGAATCTGAAAAGGTTGGAGAAACACCTATAGGGGGCGGGATATGACCTTCCGCTCCCCACATCCACACCTCACCCCTATCTTCATTGGAAGAAAGGAAGAGATCACAGCGGGACTAAGTTTTTTTGAACAACACCGGGAAAAAGGCGGTATGCTACTAGTGGAAGGAACCAGGGGAGTTGGGAAATCCCGGTTCATAGACGAGCTTGTAACCCTCATAGGTGAAGCGGGGAGAAAGCTGGAAGTATGGAGGACGAGCGGAAAGGGTGTGGACAAGCATCCCCTCCACTCATTCCGTGCTATACTCCCGTGGCGAGAGATGGTGAACGAGGCTAGGAAGAACTTCCCCACCACGATGATCCCCGCATACGAATCCAGATACCTTATCTTCAACGCATTGAGCAACAGGATAAAAGAGATGGTGGAGGAACATCTGACCCTGCTGGTGATTGAGGACCTGCATCTCTGCGACGAGATGAGCCTCTATCTTCTACACTATATCCTCCGGAACAACGTTCCCCTGGTGGTCATAGCATCCCTCAGCCCGGAGGAGACGGTAAGAAGGGACGTGGTGAACGAGACCCTCGGATTGATGAACAGAGAGCGCCTCTACGAACTGCTTTCCCTTCCCCTCCTCGACAGACCCAGCCTGGAACGCATCATAAGCAACATGCTGGGCCGGCGACCCTCGGAAGATGTGCTGGATAGGATATGGTCTCTCACCGAGGGGAACCCTTTCGTGGCCGTACAGATAGTCCAGTCCCTTATCATGGAAGAGAAACTGGTGTTCAAAGGCTCCACATGGGAATTCTCCCTGCCCGAGAACGAGATAAGTTTTCCGGAGAGCCTCGAGGCCATGGTCCATGAGCGCATGGATGCCCTTCCCGAGCAGGAGCGAAAGCTGCTACAGGCATGTTCTGTTCTGGGTCATGTCATTCCTTTCTATCCCCTTATGCGCATGGTCGAGATACCCGAGAACGAGGTCATCGACATATTGGAATCGTTGATGGACAAAGGAGACCTCGTTCCCGTGGATGAAGGGAAGAGCCTGTGGGGCGACGAGGAATATGCCTTCCCTTCCGTAATGATGTCCCACCTAGCCTACGAAGGCATCTCTGGCAGCAAGAGGATGGAATTGCACATAGAGGCCGCAAAGGCGCTGGGGGAATATGTCTTGCAGAACGCGTCGAGACGGGAGGACCTGATGCCTATAATGGCTCGACACTATTCCCTAGGTGGGGATTTTGGCAGGGCATTGCCTCTCTTCATAGGGGCGGGGAAGAGGGCGGAATCACTCTCGGCCTACAAGGACGCTAAGGCCCTATATGCTGATGCCGTCGACCTCATGGAGGAGAAGACTGGCACTCCACCCTATGTGTACTCCCGTGTACTATTGGATGCGGCACGTATGGCCATTATAGTGGGGGAAACGAAGAAGAGCGAAAAATGGCTGGGCCGAGCCGTGGAGATGGCCAGAAAGTACGGGTTGAGAAAGATGGAGATCGAGGCCAGGATATACCTGGGTGAGATAGAACTGGAGAAGGAGAATTTCTTGGAGGCAGAAAGCACCGCACTAGCCACGCTCCAAGATGCCGTTCTGATGGGGGACATAGAGCACATAGGATGGTGTTTTGAGCGCCTTGGCCAGGTATATTGGAGGGTGGGCAAGCTCAAGCAGGCCAAGGATTTCCTGGAGAACGGGCTGAGCTATGCCACTGCGTCAGGGGACCGCCTTATGATCGAGAAGATAACCACCGACCTGGCGAACGTGAGCGCCGAGAAGGGAGACACGAAAAAGGCCCTTAGGCTATACCGTATGGCCCTTGCCATACTCAAGGAGAAGCCGAATAAATATGAGGAATCCAGAGTATACAATAACATGGGATTCGTATACATGGAAGAAGACAACTGGGCCCTGTCCGAGGAGATGTACAAAGCCTCCATAGACCGGTCGAGGTCCATAGGCGCCCTTAAGATGCTGGCAACCGCATATCAAGGCATGTCGGACCTTTGGCTTAGAAGAGGGGAGCCTGCTAAGGCGGAGACCTATGTCTTCCAGTCCCTGGATGTTATAACCCTGACCAGACGAAAACTTGGAACGATAAGGGCATATAGGACCAAAGGGACCATAGCCATGTTGAGAGAACAATATGAAACAGCCGAGAACCTTCTGGATGAGTCATTGAAGATGGCAGAGGAGATAGGTGTTGCCCGAGAGAAGGGAGAAGCGTTGCTCTCCCTAGGAAAGCTGTATAAAGAGATGGGAGAGAAGAAAAAGGCCACGAAAGCCTTTGCATCCGCGGAACGGGTGTTCTCTTCTCTTGGTAACGTGAAGATACTGGCTGAACTAAAGAAGGAGATGGTGGGGTAGCATGGCACTTTCACCTGTTCACCAACCCCTCCTCCCAAAGCGTTTATGAATGGCCCCGCGATATGGCCAATTAGGTGGCTGATTCACCGCCAACAAGACCAAAAGAAGAATCGATCAGGTGAGAAAATGACCAAGGAAACAGGAATAGATGAACTCCCAGGCGTGGGGCCCGCTACCGCCGAGAAATTGAGAGAAGCGGGGTTCAGAGACCTCTTTGCCATAGCAGTGGCTTCGCCTAGCAAACTGGCTGAGAATACTGACATAGGAAAGGGCACTGCTGAGAAGATAATAAGGTCCGCCAGAGAAATGGCGGACGTGGGCTCCTTCGAGACTGGCGACGTTCTCATGGAGAGAAGAAAAGAGGTGAAGAAGCTAACTACTTCCGCCAAGGCACTGGATGAACTTCTGGGCGGAGGATTCGAGAGCCAGGCCATAACCGAGATGTACGGAGAGTTCGGGTGCGGAAAGACCCAACTGGTACACCAGCTTTCTGTGAACGTCCAGCTTCCGCTCGATCAGGGGGGATTGGAATCCCATTCGGTGATAATAGACACGGAGAACACATTCAGGCCGGAGAGGATAGAACAAATGGCCCTGGCCCATGGCCTGGAGCCAAAAGATGTTCTGGAGAATATACACGTGGCCCGCGCCT
>DAOVJP010000388.1 GCA_030673205.1 Thermoplasmata archaeon | reverse complement strand
ACATGTCTGTCAAATCGATCAGGATAGGCATTCAGACTGAATACTAAAGGGTTTCCATTTTCTTTTGACAATCCCTTGGTAAAACTGGGTGCACGTGGAGATGGGACGCCGCGTACACATTAGCCACAGACACACCAACATACACATCAGCCCTAGGCACACTAACATATTTTTACTACACCTCCAATATAGGCCCATGCCTACGCCCCCATCCCAGACCATCAAGCTGTTCTACCTATCCTCCTTCCTCAAGACCCAACGGTTCTTCCTACCTGTCATAGTGATATTTCTCCTGGGACGGGTCTCGCTGTTCGAGGTGTTCATCATCTTCGCCGCCGGGTCCCTGGCCCGGCTGCTGTGGGAGGTGCCGTCCGGAATAGTGGCCGACATTTCCGGAAAGCGCAGGGCGATAATATTGTCCAGAAGCCTTTACATCCCTGCATTCCTGCTTTTCGGTCTCGGAAACGACTTCTGGTTCTTCCTTGTCGCTCAGGTGATATACGAGACCGCCCAGGCGTTCAAATCAGGCACCCACAAAGCATATATGTACGATTATTTGGAGGACCGATCCCATACGGAGGAGTACACCACCGTCCTCGGGAACACCAAGTTCTATTCGCGTATGGGGGATATCACCGCCGCTCTCCTGGGCGGTTTCATAGCCACCATCCATATCGAATGGGTATTCCTAGCATCCCTCGTCCCTGCGAGCGCCAACATCTTCTTGGCATTCCTATATCCACATATAGGCCGTCGTGTACGGATGAGGCACGACCGTGTCGCAGGACATGTGAAGGAGTGTTACGGAGTGTTCAAAAAAGACCCCTTGGTCCTTGGTCTGGTCATCAACCTGGGCCTCTTCATCTTCGTTATCTCCGACGCATTCGAACTGCTGGTGCAACCCTATCTCTTGGACGCGGGGTTGACCCTCTTCTATTTCGGCATGGTCTACGCCGCCATCTCCCTGGTGGCCGCCTTCGGTGTTCGTTACACAAAGAAGTTCGAGAGCATATTGGGAGATAACCTGAAGACCATGCAGGTCCTCGACATCTTGGCCGCGTTGTGCCTGCTCTCCCTCTTCCTCCCCGCAACTCTTTTTGGCCTCATTCCGATAGTGATCCTATTTCTACTTCACAACCTCAAATCCACCATCGCGGTCAACGAGATAAATAAGAGGGTCAATAGAAGGCACCGGGCAACCATCCTGTCTGTCCGCTCCCTCTTCACGGGTTTGTTGGGCGTCACCCTCCTCCCCATCATAGGGATCATAGCTACACTATACGGGATCCGATCCGCCCTCCTGCTTCTCTTCGCCCTCATGACCGCGGACACGCTGATCCTGCGCCGGGCGATGAGAAAGGAACGGGGCGGCAAAAAGAAAAGCGGAAGAAGAAACAAGAGAAAAAATGGAAGAAAGAATAAAAGGAGAAGCGGAGAATATAGTGGAACCAAGGAAAAAAGAAGAAGAACCTAGGAAAGGGTCAAGGCGCCTTAGCCTTCCCCACCACCTTCCTCCGCTTCTTCATGTTGATCTCGACCTCCTTCTTCGTCTTAAAACCCGCCTCCACCTCGGCCAAATATTCTATGGCCAGAAGGAGTTCGTCTTTGGAGGGTGATTTTATGCCCACACCAGCACGTCCGAACTGTTTCCTCACCACAGGCATTCCCTCGCCAGTTCCTCCAAAACCATCGCAGAAATTTCCCATAAGCCAATCCGCAGCCTGTAACAGCGTCATCCCCTCTTTCGCAGAGGCACGGACGAACTGGTCATCCTTCACCTTCTCCTTGACCTCCAACGCCCTTCGCCCAAGATCAAGGAACATCTCCTCCACATGGTCTCCTGTGAGAGCACTGGTAGTGATATACGGGCTGTTGTGCTTGT
>DAOVJP010000103.1 GCA_030673205.1 Thermoplasmata archaeon | reverse complement strand
CTGGGGCGCCTTCGCGTTCAACGAATACACCACTAACAACAACACCAACGATGCGGACTTCGACCAGCTTATAGAGAACTGTCTTGCTTGGGCTGGCTCGAAGGCGTCTGGACCTCCTGCGTTGTCCAACGCCTCCGTGACCCCCAGCGAGGGACCGGAGAGCGGAGTATACAACTATACTGTGACATGGACAGACCCCGATGACGATTGGCCTACCGGAGACATGAGGCTTGTCGTAGAGGTCGGAGACGTTCTTGAGGAGAAGTTCACCCTGGAGACCATCGCATCCCCGCCTACTCCTAGCGCGACAGGCTATGCGGCTACAACCGCCATCTGGCATGATGTTGTAGACATGAGCGCGGCTGGACCAGGAGCAATAGATAGCAGCGACCCCATCCCATTAAGCGATATTGCCGCTGACGATGGTACTAGGTATATCTCTGCAGATCCAGGCAACCCGGATGAATCTTGGATCGAGGTCACAATGGTCATCGCAGAGGATGCGGCTGACATAGACTCGATAGACCTGTTGATGAACATCCAGGGTAACGCGGCTACGGACTTCCAGGTGTGGGTGGAACAAGATGGTGGAGGCACATGGGACTACATCGGCACGGTGACTGCGCCTGCAGACACCGATGTGGATGCAATAGGACAGATAACAGATGCTTCCATCTATCTCAGCGGTGCTGGTGACACCCTACATTGGGGCGTATACCAGACAGACTCATCCGATCTTGTTCGCGTTGACTACGTGCACGCGGATGCGAACGTATTGGTCGGTGGCGATCTGACAAGCACTGGCGTCGAGTACTACTATGAACTCCCCGCAGCATACTTCAACGGGCGCCTCGGAGACCATACATTCCAGATAGAGGCTCCCGGCGACGGCCTATTCCCCGCAGGTGGAGATATAGGTGTGAAGAATGGCCCGTTCATCTGGGACACTAGCGATCCGGTTGTCAGCGTGGACGCCCCATTCTGGATTGAGCAGTATACTGGCGAGGTCATGGCGATAAACGCCACCGTGACCGACGCCGGTGCAGGTGTGGGAATGGTATGGCTCCATTACCGGAACGTCGGTCAGAACTGGCCCGGCAGCACCGTGCTGATGCACTGGGCAGGTAACATGAGCAACCCCGACCAGTACACCGCTAACATACCGGTCCAGGCTTCTACCGGAACCGTGTACTACTATGTGGAGGCATACGACACGAACACAACTGCCAACGCAGCTACGGACCCGGCCACGAGCCCGGAGGCGAATGCGTACACGATAGACATAATCGCACTCGGCGGCGCGACACTGTCCGGCGGCATAACCGACCAGGGAGAGACCTGGAGCGGCTGGGTGGGCGACTCGATAACCTTCGATGCGCAGTACGCCCATGTGACCGGCATTGTAGCAGATTTCGTGCAGGTCACAGTGGATAACGGCGTCACATGGTACGACCTAGTGGACCAGGGAACCGGCGGCTGGATCACCGGCAGGGACTTCTCCTTGACAACCACGCCCGCAGCCATCGGGCTGTTGGCTGGCGACTCGGTCAACTACAGGTTCCAGGCCAGGTACAACGAGGGCGGCCAGCAGTGGGCCACCGGCGACATACTCGACCACGGGCCGATAACGGTCTACACCGACCCGACACTATCCAGTGGATACGTGACCGCGCCAGGTACAACGGATGACAGCGGCGCTCCGGGCGACACCTTCACAATGGGTGTGACCTGGACGCAGTTGAACGATCTGAGCCCGACACAGATACAGGTATGGACCGAGTGGCATGCCGCCTGGCAGAACATGATCTTCGCTTCCGGTACCAATCCCCTGGGTGCGGTCTACACATGGGACTGGGACACCACGGCAGTGCCCGACGGCGCTTACCAGTACAAGTTCCGTGCAGAGCGCAACGGCCACCTTGCGACCGGCCAGTATGACACCTGGATAGGTACCATAACACTTGTCACCGGCGTGCTGGAACCCCCTACGGATGTGACGGCTTCCATGAGCACAGATGGTACGACCATGACGTTGACATGGACCGACTCATTAACAGCTGGCGTAACGGGCTATATCTTCTTGAGGGATACCGACCCGGCCTTCCCAGCGCCCACCATATTGTGTGATGTGACGCCGATCCTGCCAGCCGTTCAGACCTATGATGACACCGGTGTGGATGACAATGTCGAATACTATTACCAGGTCGGCGTCAGAAAGGCTGGTGACGTGTTCAACACGACTGTGTTGGCCAAATCCGTGATAACCATGGGTGCAGGGCTGAACCTCATTGGTATGGACCTGCCCATCGATCTGATCCGCCCAGATGGCGGCTTCGGCCCGGAGGGCTGCAAGAACGCTACCTTGGAGATACAAACTCAGAACGCGGGCGTGAATGTGTTGGTGATACGACAGTGGACCCCTGGCGGTTGGGTAAAGTATGAGCCTAGCGAGGAGCCTTTCACGTCGTACTTCAACATGTACGCCAAGGAGGGCTACTTCATCCAGGTGAGCGCAGATCCCCTGAACGAGTGGCGCGTGGGCGGCCTGGTGTTCGAGTCGCCGCAGACCATAACCCTCGGCAGCGGCCTCAACCTCGTAAGCCCGCCCACAGACCTGGTGAGACCTGATGGTGGTTTCGGCCCGGAGGGCTGCAAGAACGCTTCCTCTGAGATAGTGGCACAGAACCCGGCTATCAGCGTGATCATGATACGCAAATACACCACGGGCGGCTGGGTGAAGTATGAGCCCAGCCAGGAGCCCTTTACCTCGTATTTCAACATGGACGCTGACAGAGGGTACTTCATCCAGGTGAGTGCAGATCCACCCAACGAATGGGAGACCTCATGGTAAAGCAGATATAGGAGAAAACCATTGAAGTGAAGGAGAATACAGAATAGGAGAGTGAAAAAATGAAAAGAATGATGAAAGGAACAGCTTTTGCTATTGCCTGCCTTATGGTAGGGGCCGGTCTGTTTATATTCGGCCCGGTGCAAGAAGAGACCTCGGCTCATGTTAACTCGCCTCCGGGAGCTCCGGATGTCAACATGCCGTACGACATAGTGGTCAGCAACATTTTCGCTACCCAGTTCACAGTGTCTTGGATAACGTCTGGGACCACTGCAAGAACGGGATATGTTAAGATAGCCGGAGTGGACCACTACGACGAGCGTGGGGTCGATGGAACATATACTAGCCTTGTCCATTACGTGATCGTTGGAAACGATATTCCCGCAGCCACAGGAGACACCCCGCTGGCCCTGACGACAGCCTACGCCTTCACGATAGTATCCGGAGGCACGGAGTATGGAGACGACGGGACGAGCTCGGTCGCTCCAGCCCTATATGGTGTCAACGCTGTGATCAGCCCGGTCGCAGGTGTGGCTACTTGGTCCGTTACAACCCTAGATGGCGGATGGCTTCCGAACTCCGGAGACCAGTGGAACATCATCTTCCATGACAACACAGATGCAACCGGCATCGCCGGCGTCGGCCAGATGATAGGATACTTCTCTGTGGACACACACGATGCCGTGATATGCAACGTGGTATCCAGTCTCAACACCGTTTGGACGGGCAATGGTTGGGTGAAATCCACGGATTCCGGGAACTTCTGGGACGTCACCAAACACCCCATGATCCCCCCAGCAACGGAATATCGACCTGATGGCGCCGTTGGTGACAACGTGGCCTTCCGCGTGGTCGGAGGCGAATATGATGCTGCCAACGTCGAGACCGGCTCCATACCCGGAGAGGCTCCAGATCCCGCGAGCATAATATATCCATTCGACTGGCTTGCAGACTGGAACACCACCCTCCTCTGCCCAACTCCGTTCGCCGGCGGTAGCTTCAACACCCTCGGTTCTGAACCCCGGCTATGGGACTTCGAGTGGCCAGGAGCGCCCGGCGGTGTGACCATAAACCTCCGCAACACAGACGGCCTGCAGATAATCACCATACCCACCGACATTGGGGCCATAGGGACTATCGACACCGCCATAAAGATGGCCAAGGACATCGAGTTCCATACCGACATGCAAGTCTTGTACATCAGCGACTACCAGAGCGGCTGGAAGGACTTCCTACACAGGAACTCCACTGGCGTGGAGCTGACCGACTTTGCCTTCACCTCCTTCACATTGGAGGTAGGAGTGGGATACGTCGTACCACTCAGAGATCCAGGCGCAGCAGCCAACTTTGCATGGGCTACCAACTACACCACACCCACAGCCGAGGCGACACTGATACTCGACGCAGGTTGGAACAACGCAGGCGTGATGGCAACAAACATCGGCGGCGCGAACTATCAGCTCGCACACACCGACATCTATGGACATGGTTCCATCGACGGCGCGGCCTCTTGGACCAGCGCAGGATGGCAATCCAGCGCTACTGGAGACTGGGACGTGCAGAAGCAGATGGCCGACAGGGCCTGGGACGCGGGTACCACCATAGACGACTTCAGCGACGACCAGAACGCACACGGCTTCTTTGTAAGGTGCAGCGCAGGCTACACCTGGGACCAGAATCTCTAGTCGGGTAGCTGAGACCGAACCCCCAACCCTTTTCTACTTTTTACTTTTTCAAGCATTTAGAGTAAAAAGTAGGTTCAAGGGGCCAAAGGTCCCTTGTATTCTTATTTTCTCTTTTTTCTATTGTCTAGAACGAGAGCAAGCTTTGTCGATGGACCCTAAGTTTGACACATGTTGTGTCACACGGAAGTTTGCCATTCAAAAGTGTCAAACTTACGCTCACCCTGACTTCGACATTTTGAATGCCAAAGTCAGGATCAAGCATTAGGCCTCTCTCAACTTTGCCATACTTGAACGATCTTGAAATGTCAAAGTTGCGATGAACCGGAGATCCCTCCGACCATGGACCTTTAGCCGAACAACCTAAGTTTGACAGATCCAAAATGTCAAACTTGTGAAACAAGGGGGAGGAGCTACCTGCTTCTCCAGTACAGCGAAGATGTGAGGCGCCATATTCATCGTGCAACACCTAAACACATCGGAATGCGGCCCGGCGTGCGGGACGTAGGAATGAGAGGGAGGGGGGTACGCAGGAGCGTGCGGGGCACAGGACCGGTAATACATATTACACTATTCTATATGTATAATCATGCATACTACGCGGGCTATTGCAAAAGTGTATGGAAGGAGAGGCGTTTGCTTCCAAAAAGAGGCATAATGATGCATTGCTGCCAGTATATGTCTGTTGCCACTACCAAAAGAGAGCACATCCCGTCCATTTGGCTCACATGCAGGTCATAGACAAAGTATAAGTAGGGCTTGTATATTTGTCGGTCTATCGCTCTTAATTCAGGAGGATAGAGGATATGAAAGCTAGAACACTTGCCATAGCAATGTTAGGAATTGCAGCTGTAATGATCTTGCTCACGGTAGCAGCAGATGACGCGAAGGCTGAACAGCCAGTAATAGAGACATTAATCGTCTCTGATGTCTCACAAGCCGGTTTTGATGTATATTGGGCTACTGAGAATACCTGCACTGGCAGCGTATTCTGGTCCAACAGCACGAGCGGAATCTTCACAGAGGTAGCTCACCAGCCTGCTGGAAACAACATACTTCATGAGGTGCAAATCGACGACACCACGCCTGCCCCTCTGGACGTAGTGAACACATCATTCCACTTCTATATCAGAAGTGGAGGTATCGACTACTACGATGCAGATAACTCAG
>DAOVJP010000310.1 GCA_030673205.1 Thermoplasmata archaeon | reverse complement strand
TTGGCTATGAACACGCCGTTGTGTGGGTCGGTCTTCTTCGGTTTTATGGGCACAGGTAGGAGCTCCGGTTCGTTGGTCAGCCATATCCAGGTACGCCTTGCAGAGAACCATGTGATGTGGGCGTTGCCATTGCTGTCCACGGCGATGTCCGGGAGGTTGCAGTTGTGCTTGTCGGTGACCTCCATCGGCATCTCTTCCACATTCCCATCCGAGTCGAGTTTCATGTAATAGACGGATACATCACTGTTCCACCAACTGCCCACTTCCCTGACCAGGAAGGCCATGTGCACGTTGTCATCCTCGTCAACAGCGATCCTGGCTGCTGCCGCCACCAATCCGCTCGTTATTTGAGTCGGTCCTCTTAGGATGTTGCCGTTGTTGTCCGCCTTGATATAGCAGAGGTCTGTCGGTCGTATCCCGATGCTGATGTCCGTACTTACTCGGGTATACACGATGTGCAGGTTCCCCTCGGAATCGATCCCTATGTCCGGATAAAAGACCAAGGAGTCGGTGGTGAGCGCTGTCTCGGGAACCAGGATGGTCCCGTCCTGCGCTATCTTGGTGTAGTAGAGGTGCTCCCGGTATATCTCGAAGGTGCTGACCTCTTCTTTCACGTAGACGATGTGTGTGTTTCCACCCGCATCGACATCCACGGCTGGCCAGTAATGGTCGCCATCCTCCGTGGTGGCCTGTTCCTCATGAGACCAATACGTACTGGCCGTAGTGAATGACCAGGTGTGGGGAACGACCATAACGTTACCGACCCTGTCGACCACGCCCTGGCCCATGACCACATAGTATATCGTGGATGCATCGAGCGAATCGGGGGTGAACTCGAATACGGTGCCGTATCCTGATTCCCATGTTCCGGCAACCGGTGGGTCGAATATCAGGGCGTTGCCCACGGAATCATAGTCCACTATCTCGTTGAAGGTTATCCTTATGGCCGTGGTGGAGGGTACGTTGAGCTCTCCATTACTCGGAGAGACAGCGCAAACGTAGGGTGGTAGGGAGTCTGTGGTGAACCGGAAGACGAAGTCGTCCCCAGGCACGCCGTCGCCATTGCCGTCTATGCCATTGCCGTAGAGGTCGGTGGCGGTCGCATCGATGGTCACAGTATATGTTGTGGCCGCGGTGTAGTATTCCAGGGGCGTAAAGAGGAAGCAGTTTGTGTCACTCCATGTGATCTCTCCGGGCACGTTGGGTGTTATGCTGAAGGCGTTCTCCACGCTGGTCTTGTCCATGGCCTCGTTGAAATCTATCTGGACGACCTTCTTTCCGTCCACCTCTGTGGCCCCGTCCTTGGGCCAGCATGCTTCCGCGTAGGGGTAGCCTACCTCTGCGGTCACGCTCCTGTCTGCCTGATTGTTCCCGGGGTTCTCGTCACCAGGTATCAATGTGGCCCTCACGGAAAGGGTGTATTCCCCTTCCACGGTCGGAGCCCAAGCGAACTCCAACACTTCGCTGTATCTGCTGGCGACATAGGGCATGAAGTAAGAGTCCATAACCACATCGTCAACGAGGAATTCCACGGTGATGTCCTGTTCTCCGTACACTCCACGATTGGTGACCTTGGCAGTTACGGCCGCGGTCTGGCCCAATTCCACTATAGAGGGCACTTTCATATCGGAGACGGAGATGTCATGGTCGGGTATGTCCATGCCAACGAGGTCCATTTCGGGGTCTCCCATGAGCGTGTACATCCACACGTTGTGGAGGGCGTAGTTGTTGTTCGTGCCATACCGGTCGAGCGTGGCTATCTTGAAGTGGTTGACCACGTGTCCGAGTGTGGTCTCCTGTTCGAGGAAGACTGCACTGAAGGCTTCCTTGGCCATGAAGTTGTTATAGCTGTGCCAGGATATGTCGGCTGCGGCTATGGAAGCCACGGCACCGCCGTTGGGGGCCTTAAGCCAAGCCTCCGCAATACAATCCCCATATTGATAATCGAACTGGGAGTTGAGACAGGCGATGGAGATCACCACTGGCAGCATATCGCCGTTCTCCAGTCCCATCACATCATTCCTGTCGAGCCTGACTCCGCCTCCCCAACCGGTTATGCCTCCGTGGCCACGATAGCACACGATGGACGCGCCCTCGTGGATGACATCGAACACATCGTCTTTGGTGGCGCCCTCGTAGGCATAAGCGGTCCTCACATCCCAAAGATCAGCGTTTGGGCTCTGGCCGATTATATCGGTGCGTATCTGTTCGGTGCATCCCTGGAAATATCCTGGGGCGTTCTGTTCGTGGGCCGCCAAGAGAACACGGGATGTCCAGTCTCCCACCGGGGGGCTGTGGACATAGCCGAGTATCTTGTTTACCTGAAGTGTCACCTCATCGGGGGTATCGGCGGAGATCCTTCCGATGGTCATATCTGGATAGATGTCCTCCTCTCCGACAAGGGAATAATAGTAGTCAGCGGGGATAGGGTTCCAGCTGTAAGATGGAAGGTCGATCTGATGCGGAGGAAGCTCCTCAGCATCGCCCACCAAAAGTATGTAGACAGG
>DAOVJP010000361.1 GCA_030673205.1 Thermoplasmata archaeon | reverse complement strand
GAAGATCATCGCCATAAGACGCAGGGGGAGATGGTTCTATGATCCACAAGACAAGTTCCAATTGAGAGCGAACGATACCATCCTGGTAATAGGGGTCGAGGATGGTTTCCAGCATCTCAAGGAATGTGCAGAGGGCACAAAGATATGGGGGGAGGATTAGATCATGGACCAGACGCCCCTCTTCGAACATGTGCTGGAGATGAAGGACACCTCCGAGCTCATGGTCAACCTCGCCTATTCCTCGCTCCTCTACAACAACAAAGAGATAGCGCAGGAGGTCCTGGTACTGGAAGAGGCCATGGACGAGCTGTATGCAAGGGTGAAACGCGAGGCGCTGCAGAGCGCGGCGTCGGAAGGGGAAGTAGAGAAGGCGATGGTCCTTCTCCAGTTGGCGGACAGCGCGGAGGCCATAGGGGACGCCGCAATGGATATAGCCGATGTTGTCCTTCGGGATATCGACCCACACCCCATAGTGCAGATGAGCCTCATGGAATCGGACACAATGATATACATGGGGACCATAGCTCCTAGCTCGTCGTTGAATGGAACCAAGATAGGAGAGGCAAATGTGGCCAGCGAAACAGGCATGTGGATACTGGCCATCAAACGGGGAGGGAGGTGGCTGTACGGCCCGGATGAGTACAGAACTACGCAAGGAGGAGATCTGCTGCTCGTCAAAGGCCCGGTGGAAGCCATCGAGCACTTCAGGCAGGTCTTGTCGGGGGAAGAGAGGCTTTAGCCGTCCTAGATACCTGCCTGACCCCTTTGCCAAAGAAGGCGTGTTGTCCCGAAGCCCTATTAACCTGGAGAACAATGGTCTTAGAGTGTCGGAAGAGGATCTGTCTAAGGAGATAAGGGAGTTGAACAAGCGCATCCGGGAGCTGGAGTCCTCCATATCTCACATCCTCCAACCCCTAGGAGATATGGAGAGGGCAGCCAGGAGCTATTTCAGATTGGTGGACTTGGCTATTCGATGCGGAGGCATAACGGTGGATGTGGCGTTCCCAGAGGTGAAAGACTCCATATCCAAGGATATCATGCGTGTTCTGATAGAGAAGAACGGCCAGAACATATCTCATATAACCGAGAGAGTGAAGGAGAGGAGGGGAACCGCCTCCCGGCGTATAATACGGGAAAGGCTCAAGGAATTGGAGGAACAGGGATTGGTGGTCAAACAGGGAGAGGGTGTGCCCCGATACCATCTCACGAACGAAGTGACCAGAAGGTGGTCACAAATGCTCGGCATCGACATATAGGATGCCCGCCCTAGAATGTATCACAGAACCCAAGAGGTGAGAAAGATGCCAGGACACAATATGCATGAAGGAGGAATGCCGGAACCAGAGAAGATAAAGGAGCTACTGGACGTGGTAGCCGAGAAGATACCTGGTCTGCTGAAGAACCTGTCCGATGTGATGTACGGACCGGAGCAGGCCAAGAACTATGCGACCGCGATAGCCATCTTCTATAAGGAGCTCAAGGCCGCGGGAATGACGGACGAGCAGGCCTATGAGCTGACACAGAAGTACATGTCCAACCTCGATCTGGGAGGATTGGCTCAGCGGTTCTCCCATGAAGGCCGCGACTGCGAGTAGATCCGATGCGACGGAGAGGCGAGGAATAACATGTCGCGAGAAAATAGCACCCAGGGCAGAGGGGGCGTCCAGACCATTGGAGCCCTCCTGCCCCACATACTTCCCCTGGGATGGAAACTTGGACTGAGCTATCTCCGTTTCAAGAAGAGAGCACAGAGGGCCGAGAAGATATTCCGGAAAGAGCTGAACGCCAACGGCCTCGACCGTGAAACGGCGAAGAAGCTCACAGAGAATTATATGAACTCAAGCCATGCCCTGAGGACCATAGCTCTCTCCGGCGTAAGGGGCAGATGGGCCGAGTAGTGTTTCTAGGGGGAAAGAAAAAGAGAAGATAAGAATACAAGGGACCTCTGGCCCCTTGAACCTACTTTTTACTCTAAACGATTGAAAAAGTAAAAAGTAGAAAATGGGGCGAACGATTCGCCCCAAACCTCATTTTCTCTCTGGACAATAGAAAAAGAGAAAATAAGAAAAGGGTTGGGGG
>DAOVJP010000266.1 GCA_030673205.1 Thermoplasmata archaeon | reverse complement strand
TGGAGAACTTCGATGGACATGTGGAGAAGCTCAAGGGCACCCGGCGGTTCATGGATGAGATATCTTTCAAGATAGTGAACGCCATCGCGGGGAGAGCGGCAGCAGGGGTCGTGCCCGACCTCATCCCTGACAACGCCCAGGAATTCTACAACAATGGTGTGAAGCTATCTAAGCAGAGGAAGTATCCAGATGCCATCGTAGCCTACGATCAGGCTCTGGCCATAGAACCGAACTATCCGCGGGCATTGTTCAACAAGGCCGTGGTCCTACAGATGATGGGCAAGGTGGGTCTGGCCATAGAGGAGTATAGGAAGCTGACCACCATCACACCTGATGATTCAGAGGTGTGGGGGAACATGGCCATAGGGCTTCGGAGCCTAGGACGCTCCACCGACGCCCTGGAGTGTTACAACCGCGCCCTGGCAATAAATCCTAACGATCCATCCATGTGGAGCAACAAGGGTATAGCCCTCCGTTCTTTGGGGAAGACGGAGGAGGCGTTGCAGTGCTACGAACAGGCGCTGGCAATAAACCCCAACGACAAGTCGCTCTGGACGAACAAGGGCGTGGCCCTAGCCTCCGCCAACAAACGTGAGGAGGCGATGCAGTGTTATGATCAGGCGCTGGCAATAGACCCGAACTATTCCAAGGCCAGGCGCAACAAGGAGATATTGGAACGACAGATGGGCGGAGGGATTGGGCTCAGGTGAGCCGGGAAGGATTCCGATGTGGGAGATCGAGAAGGGAAAGAGCAACCTCGTGTTCGAGGTGGTTCGCAAAGACAGTTATGCTAGTCTATCCCGGATGGTGGATGACATCAAGGTGGCCGGGCTTGTCATAGCTGTCCATGACAGCAGATATCTCCGTAAGATAGTTCATAATGATGGGATAGAGACATATGTCGTGTATCCTGACAAGACCCAGGTCATCGATCCTCGGGTTTTGAGAGATAGGACCGTGATGAGGATACAGGATTTCCTTTCCAACAACGACGAAGGCATCATGCTGGTGGATGTCCTGGAGGAGCTGGGCAAGCGGTTCTCCTCCGATGAGATGGAGAAGACCGTACAGAATCTGGTGTCTTTCAAATCCTGCCGCCACACTCTGTTGGCAACATTGAACCCCGTAGTCCTGCCGAAGGACATGGTCCGGGCCGTAACACCCTATTTTGATGCCGTCCAGGATGTGCGTGCCGCTTCAATAGGAATAGAGAATGTGGAATGCCCCAACTGCGGAGCCCAATGGGATTCTTTGGTCACCGTGTGCAGCATGTGTGGTTACAATCTGAAGACCCACACCATACGGGTCTCCACACCATCCGAGGCAAGGCCTCAGAAGGCAGAGGGAAGGGAGGCGCCCCGCGCCGTGACAACGCCTGCAGAGGTTTCTAAACCAGTCAAGCCCACGCCCGTCGCGACTCCTGAACCGGCCGAGCCCACGCCCAAACCGAAGCCACAGGCAAGGAAGAGCAAAAAGAAGAAGGGCAAGGAAGATCGAGAACCCATGCAGAAGATCGGCAAGGAGGAAAAGTCTTTGCCTCCATCGCAAGCGACCCCGCCTCCAATATCGAAGGAGAGGGACACGGAAGCCTTTTTGCAGGCCGCTGTTCCCCTGGAGGGAGGGGTAGAAGAAAGTGGGATCGGAGAGCGAGAGAGGGGAGATAGTATAGGGGAGAATGGGGCGGAAGAGAGGAGGATGGGAGAGAAGAATGGGTTGGAAGAGAGGAGGATGGGAGAGAATGTGGGGAAGCCCGCTGATGGGCGGGTGAAAAGGGAGGAGTTTTTGGAGAACCTGACCTTCAAATTCCTATCCACGGAAACCGAAGCAGCGGCGGCCCCTATGGTTACTCCAATGCGGTCTAGACAGACCGTGGATTGGTTCAGCAGAGGCGTTTCCCTGGAGCTGAAGGGCGATAGCCGAGGAGCACTGGAGGCCTATGACAATGCATTGAACGCCTCCCCTAACGATCCATGGATATGGCTCAACGAAGGCGTCGCCCTTCAACGACTCGGCCGCCTGGAAGAAGCCTTGAAATGCTATGACGAATCCATCAAGCTGGATCCCACCGATCCTGACGTTTGGTCGAACCGGGCCACCGCACTCCGCGGTTTGGGACGGTTGGAAGAGGCTGTGGAATCATATAAGAGGGCGTTGGAGAAGAACCCGGATGACGGCGGGATATGGTCTAACCTGGGCATAGCTCTCAGGACCATGGGCCGTTTCGATGAGGCCCTAACCGCGTATGAGAGCGCCCTCGAGCTTATACCAAAAGACGTGACCGTCTGGCTCAATAAGGCCGCGGTATTGAGTTCCTTACGGCGCTTCGACGATGCCATGGAATGCTATGACCACATATTGTATCTTGATCCTGGTAACGCGGGAGTGAAGGAGTTGAAAAGATTCCTTATGCGGAGAATGAAGCTATCCGCTTGAGCCTTCGCTCTCTATATGAAATGAACTCTCCGGGCCGTGTTCCATCGATGCATACAACGACGGTTGTATCGTAGGTGTCCTCAAGAGAACCTATACAACCCCGTCTTTCTCGTATCCTCGGACCAGTTTGTGTAGCAGAGAGGCGTTGAAATCATCTTCTTCGAAGGGCTGTTTTCTCATCCGATGAGGGAGCGCCAACTCGGCAGCGGCTATGATATCTTCGGTGGCAACCTCGGTCCTCCCTTCCAATGCGGCGTTCGTCCTGGCGGTCCTCTCTATGATTATATCTCCCCTATGGCCGTCTATGTTGAAATCTATACATATTCTGGAGATGAGTTCCAACATGCGGGTGGGGGTGGTCACCTGACCGAGCAGCTCCCTGGAGCTCGATATGGTCTCTCTGACCTTTTTCGTGTCCTCAAGGAAACTGGCTCGCAGTCCCACGGGATCGTCCATGAAC
>DAOVJP010000014.1 GCA_030673205.1 Thermoplasmata archaeon | reverse complement strand
CGATCCCTCGAATGTCATCGGTGACTATCTTCACGAGCAGATCGAAGTCTTTCACCTCAAGTTTGGCCAGGAAGTCATATCTTCCCAGAAGCGGATGCAGTTCCACTATCTGTTTCACCTTCAGGAGCCTCTTGTAGACCTCCTGCTCTTTGGCAGGAGCCACGCTTATTAGTACGAAACCTGTGGCCATATATGTCCCCATGCCGATACCATGCTTTTCCATTAAAAAGCTTTCGTTCTCTCAGCCCAAGGAAGAACGTTCGAGCCTCTCCCTCAGTTCTTTCCATGTGGCTAGGCGTGTTTGGGGCCCCACCGCTTCCACAGCGAATGAGGATGACGCGGCCCCATGAAGCCCGCATTGATGGAGGTCCATACTCCGGGACATGGCCGCATAGAACCCGCCCCGGTATGCGTCCCCCGCACCCGTGGTGTCCACCACCTTGTCCGGAGGAACGATGGGTATGTCCAGCTTCTCCCCAGCCGTGTATATGCTGCTTCCGTTCTTGCCCCGGGTCACTATAAGTGTCGGCACATAGCTTAGGAGTTCTTCTGCCTCCCGTTTTCCCGTGTATTCCAGGGCTCGGCTCAGCTCGCTTTCGTTGCAGAAGAAGAATGTGGAGAGGGAGAGCATCTCGGTGAACGTTTTAGGGTCATAGACATAGTGTATCTCCTGGGCAGGGTCGAAACCTATCTTCTTTCCCAGGCGCCGCGCCTCCGCCATGACACGCATATGGTATCCTGGCCTCCCGGTGCAGATGTGAACCACATCTCCGTGGACTATGCTGTGTTTGGTGATGGGAAAGTCGTCCGCATCCCGCATGGGCCCTTGGTTTATGACGGCTATCTGGTTGTGCTCGGGGTCCGATAATATCCAGCACATGGGGGTGAGATAGCCCTCCACCTTTCGCAGGTCCGTGAGGTCCACCCCCTCTTCTTTCAATGCCCTCCAGAAATCATCGGGGAAATCCGGACCCACGAATGACGAAAGATTTGTGCGCACTCCGAGCTTCGAGGAGGCCCGTGCTATGTTGGCGGCCGTGCCGCCGAAGAAACGCTCCTGGTGTTCCATCTCGATAGATGTGTTCGGCTCCGGGAGGTGGTCCAATCCGACTATATAATCCAGGTTGGCGTGGCCGAAGACGCTCAATGAGAAGTTCATCGGACCTTTTCCTTCCATCTCTCTCCCACCTATGTCCCTTCTTGCCAGGAATTCAGATACTTCTCCTGTTCAGGAGTGAGCTGATCTATATCGATCGCCATGCTGTCCAGCTCCAACCAGGCCACATGCTCGTCTATGTCCTCCGGGACCTTGTACACTGCAGGTGAGAGGGAGCCATGGTTCTCCGCCATATATTTCGCGCATAGGGCCTGTATGGCGAAGCTCATATCCATTATCTCCACAGGGTGACCTTGACCTGCGGCCAAGTTGACCAGTCTTCCCTCGGCCAACAGGTAAAGTTTCTTGCCGTCCGGGAAAAGATATTCGTCCACGGATTCGCGCACCCGTCTCTTCTGGGCCGCCTCGTCTAGGCCGACCCGGTCTATCTCGTTGTCGAAGTGGCCGGAGTTGGCCATGATGCATCCGTCCTTGAGGAGTGGGAAATGTTCCGGGGCTACAATGTTCTTGCATCCCGTAGCCGTTACAATGAAATCCGCATGGGGCGCGGCCATGGCCATGGGCATCACGTCGAAGCCGTCCATCCTTGCCTCCACGGCCTTCACGGGATCGATCTCGGTGACCATGACCCTGGCACCCATGCCTCTGGCGCGCATCGCTATGCCCCTGCCGCACCATCCATAGCCGCCCACCACGAATGCCTTTCCGGATATCTGGATGTTGGTGGATGTCATTATCCCATCGAAGGTGCTCTGCCCTGTCCCGTACCTGTTATCGAAGAGATGTTTCATGTCTGCGTTGTTCACATCCATGACCGGAAAGCGGAGCACGCCCTCCTTGGCCATGGCCTGGAGCCGCACGATGCCTGTTGTCGTCTCCTCATTGGCACCGAGGATGCCTTCGAGCACGTCCTGCCGTTTGGTATGCACGAGGCTTATGGCGTCCGTCCCATCATCGATAAGGATATCTGGCCCCAGGTCGAGTATCTTGTTCATGTGCTGGTAGTACTCTTCGTCGCTCTCTCCCTTCTTCGCATATGTTTCCAGCCCATATCTCTCGTTCAATGCGACGGCCACGCAGTCGTCTGTAGATAGGGGGTTGCAGCTGGCCAGTCGGACCTTCGCCCCCGCCTCCTTCAGCGTAAGGGCCAATATTCCGGTCTTCGCCTCCGTATGGAGAGCCATGGAGATCTTCATACCCTGGAGGGCTCCGCTGTCCTTCAGTTCTTCCTTCACCTTCGCCAACACGGGCATGTGGGACCGCGCCCATTCGAGGCGCATAACACCTTTCTCGACAAGTCCGTCCATGGAAACACCGAGAAGAGCGAAACGGACAGGGGGATATGAGGGTTGTGGGCATGGGTGTAGGAGTTGGCTATGGGGTGGTGGTATTGCGGGTCTGGAATATGGGGGGGTGTGTGCTTAGGATGTGTGTCGAGGGCATGAGGAGGTAATAAGGAAGCCACCGAGGGTAGAAGGAGGGGGGGGGTTAGAGGCTTGACTATTTACCGTTCTTCGGTCCTTCTCGCTTGTCTCGGTGTTCGTCAGGACCAAATGCCTCGTCTATGGAGGAGTGGACGCTGGAGGGGTACATGTTCTTCAGCCATCCTCTAAGGTCATCTTCGTCGGCATCGCCCTCTAACCATTTCTTTAGGACAGAAAAATCTTGGGGGGAGTCATCATCGTTATTTTGAGCCATATTGAATACTCCTAGCTTCACGAGCGGATGGGTGAGCTTATAGGCGGGAGACATGATCTCACAACGGAAGCAGGGATAGGTGTAGAGAATAAAAAACTACCGCCCCCAACCGTTTTATCCCCTCTCGCTGTTCCAACGCCTCATGTCCGACCCTCCGTACTCCAGATATCTCTGCGAGGCCCATGCGCCAGCCAAGACAGTGTTGTTCGGGGAGCATGCGGTGCTTCAAGGACACCCTGCATTGGCGGTCGCCCTTGACCTCCACACCAGTTGCAGGGCATACCCGGCGGAGGATGGCCAGTGGAGGGTCAATGGACATCCGATATCCCTCCGCAGGGACCTATATATCTTGAAGGCGGTGGATATACTGGGCGGTGAGCCACTGCATCTCTCCACACGCTCCCGTATCCCCTCGGCGGCAGGACTGGGCTCCTCCGCCTCAATAACCGCCGCCTCCGTCGCCTCTATATTGGGTGCACGGAAAGGATTCTCCCGGGAAGAGTGCCTTCGAACAGTGCAGCAGGCCGAGACTGCTGCGGAGAAGGAGGAGGCGTGCCTGTTGGACGCCGCCTGTGTGTGCATGGGAGGAGGCATAGTGGCCAACCCCGGGAAGATGGCATTAGAACAGATGGAGGTCGACGACGAAGAATGGCCATTGGGCCCGGTCCCTTTGCCGGAGCTCAACCTCGTCATGGGTTTCTCAGGTGTCAAAGGTCGCACACGGGAGGTGGTCAAGAACATCTCTGCCTTCAACTCTCACCAGTCCACATTCTCCAATGAGATACTGGGGGACATAGGCGAGGTGGCTAGACAGGGGATAGAGGCGCTCATGGACGGGGACTTGGCCTTGGTTGGGGAGCTTATGTACAAGAACCACCGCCTACTGGCCACATTGGGCATAAACACCCCTGAGATACAGAGGCTCGTGGAAGCCTCCAAACGGCATGGCCTCGGCGCCAAGATAACTGGGGCTGGCGGAGGAGGATGCATAGTGGTGCTCACTGAGGATGTGGACGATACGGCAGAGGCCATAACGCGAGCGGGTGGAGTGCCTATACTGGCCAATGTGGAAGAGGGGGGTGTGGTGGTGAGGGGGGGAGTGAGGGTGGGAGAAGAATAGGCCCGTCACACCCGTGCCATGACAAGCGTTTGTGACACCGACCCACCGAGACAACGAAAGTAGAAGTAGGATGTGGCCTTTTGGCAGGTCCATGTTGCAACGGTATGTCATGTATGGGGCGTTCTTTCTCGTCATGGGGCTGATCTTCATCCTGTATGCGGGATTCAGCACCTTGACCTGTTTCATCTCGTCGCAGGTATTTGGCGTCATCGGTATAGCTCTCATATATGTCGGGATCAAGGGCCCGAGACCGCCTGTGAGTGAAAGGTCTGAGGGTGAGGACCAAAACGGATAACACACGCTCCCGCGGCCCGGTATCCTTGTGTGATGTCCCGGCAAAACCCTCTAATACCATCCCTACGATACTGCTCCGAACCGGAGGCTATCGTATGGGAACAGGAAGCGGATTTGGCAAGGTTATATTGTTCGGAGAGCATTTCGTTGTGCACGGCAACCATTCTATAGTTTCCGCCATCCACAACAAGACCACGGCCATGGTGGAGGATGGAACAAGACCCGGCGTGGAGATGGTGGACGACCGCCCCGCTTCGGAGGGATATAAAGAGGCGAAGTTGGAGCATCAGAAGAAGTCTGTCCAGTACGTCTTGGAAGCAATGAATATCGACCTCTCCGCTCCGTTGAAGATAACATTGGGCGGGGACCTCTTCTGCGCCAGCGGTGTGGGGGCCAGTGCCGCCTCTTGCACGGCCATAGCCCGCGCCCTTGCCGACCATTTCCATCGAGACCTATCCACAGAAGAGATCAACCAGTTGGCGTGGGAGGGGGAGAGAGGATATCATGGCAGCCCTTCCGGTGTGGACAACACCGCCTCCACCTATGGTGGCCTGTTGTGGTTCTTGAGGGCGGAGGGGGGGATAGAGTACGAGCAGATCGATATCGAACGGCCATTGCTCATCGTCATGGGGAACAGCGGCTCCACGGCCAACACCAAGGCTGCTGTGGCCAAGGTGAAGAAGCTCAAGGAGAGCGATCCCGGCACTTACAAAGCAATAGCGGATAAGGCGGAGGAGGCGGCCCACAAGGGCAAAACGGCCATTGGCTCCTACGACCTGGAAGCCTTGGGCTTGTTGATGGATGAGAACCATGCGCTATTGCAAGAGGTGGGGGTTTCCAACCAGATGCTAGACAGGATGGTGGAGGTGGCAAGGGAGAACGGAGCCATTGGGGCAAAGCTCACCGGTGGGGGATTGGGAGGATACATGGTGGCCCTGGTGCGAGACCAAGAGGCCCAGAGGAGAGTGGCCAACGCCCTCAAACCCCTGGGAGATAAGGTAACCGTGCTGGAGACCAGCGTAGGTTGAGTTGAGCAATATTAAGCTGATCGAGGGATAGTAAGTGAACAGGATGGTAGAGAACAGAGAGTAAGGGATGGTGTAGAAGGATGGAGATAAACACACTACGTGATTTCGTGAACCTGCTAGACAAGGAAGGAACGCTCAAGCACATCACCAGGGAGTGCGACCCGGTATACGAGGTGTCCAGCGTAATGAAGAAGCTCGACGGCACACCGCTGATCTTCGAGAACGTGAAGGGCTATGACATGCCTGTGGTGGCTAACATCTGCTGCACTAGGGAGCTCGTCGCCAAGGGCATGAACGTGCCGAAGCAGGAGATAATACCCGTATTGACCAGGGCCATAGACGATCCGAAGCCAGCCGAGAAAAGGACTGCCCAGGGATACAAAGAACTCGCGCCAGACCTCTCCCAACTTCCCATACTCACATATTATCCCTTCGACGGAGGCCCGTATGTAGCCTCCGGCATCGTTGCCGCCAATGACCCCGAGCACGGGTTGAACCTCTCATATCAAAGAACCATGATAATGGATAACGAGAAGGTGGTCCAACGCATTCTCCAACGTCACTTCGACAAGTATATAGAAAGGGGGCTGAAGGAGTTCGCGTTCTGCATAGGCACCACCATCCCTGTATTGGTGGGCGCGGCCATATCCACAGATATAGACATCTCCGAGGCGGACATCGCCAATGCCATCAGGGAAACGCACCTGGTGGAACTAGGCGGCCACATTGTCCCAGAGTCGGAGGTGGTCATCATATTCGAGCTCACTGGGGAGATGGCCAGCGAAGGCCCGTTCCTCGATCTCACGGAAACCCCTGACATAGTGCGCCAGCAACGTGTATCCCGGGTCAAGAAGATATTCGTTCGGGAGAACGCCCTTTTTCACGCTCTCCTGCCCGGCGGATTGGAACACAAGGTGCTCATGGGCATGCCCAGGGAACCAACCATCTGGCAGAAGGTGAGCGAGGTATGCAAGATCAAAGATGTCCTGGTGACCCCCGGAGGCACGAGCTGGCTTCACGGCGCCATAAGCATATACAAGCAACAGCCGGACGATGGGCGAAAGGTCATAGAGGCGGCATTCCAGGGGCACAAGTCCATGAAACACGTATTCGTTGTGGATGATGATATAGACATCCATGACCCTGCCCAGTTGGAATGGGCCATGGCCACCCGGTTCCAGGCCGACAAAGACCTGATAATGAAGCCAAGGGAGAAGGGGAGCAGTCTAGACCCGAGTGCCGACCCGGAGACAAGGATAACGTGCAAGACCGGTTTCGATATGACGATACCCGGGGAGAAGGATCCTAATGACTTTCTCAAACCCCCGCTGCCCGTCGATATAAGATCGGAGGATTACCTTGATAACTGTTGATCATTGAGCCGGTACATCCGTTCCCGTTACATCTGGCGTACCCTATGCATCAAACATCACTAGTGCAGGTCTCCCCGTTCGTCTATGCCTCTGCGACAGCCTGTTCCTGTTCCGGTGCTATCTCGTGCTCTTTGATATAATGGTGGATATAACCGCTTATGACCGCGATGGTTATTCCGAAGACCAGGTTGAGGAAAGCGATCCATAGCATGTCCATGTTCACTGTGAGGTTCTGCTCATAGAATATGAATATCTTTATCAGGTAAAGCGCCCCGGTAACTATCATTCCCGTGGCTGCCAAGGAGATCGAGTAGCTCAGGAATGTCCATGTGAACGCGCGCTCCTTCATGTAGGTATCCATCACCTGGCCCGCACCATAGATAAAAGCGGCTGCCACCAACCACCATATGGAGAATTGGACGAATGTGATCATGGAGTCCAGGGGTGTCAACGTGTTGTTAGCGGCGAATTCTGTGTTCCAAGCCCCAAAGCCGAAAATGATGCCTCCAATGGCCAACACCCCAGCAATGATGCTGAATGGCAGGGATATCCTTCCTGTGGCCATCCCTGATTGCACGTCCCGGTAGAACGAGAGCACGTTGGATTCCAGGTTATATGCCCGTACGATGAAATATCCTCCCAGTGTGACGGCTATGGCGCCCAATCCCAGGCTGGAATAGCCGCTGAGGGCACATATGCCGTATACAAACAACGCCAGGGCCAGTGGGATATACACCTTCCTCTGGATCTTCTCCTCCCGCATCGTCTTTAGCATTATGTGAACGGTCCGTTCTATGTCGGGGGCCTGTTTGACGAACACCCGTCTAAGGGAGAGCACCTTAGCCCTGGAGGAGATTATGGGATAGAATGTCTCATCCTCCGTTCCATCGCTCACCAGGACGACTCCCTCGGCGCTTGAGGCGGCTATGGCCGTCTCCAACTGGGTGACGAGGGCCTCATCGGCCTTGATCCCGAGGTGCACCGAACCACATATCACAGCCACCTCCACATCCTCTCCGTCCTTCTTCATATCGTCATAGAGCTTGAGGGAGGCCATGATGCTGTTCGTGTCCGAATCTTCGGGGTCCTCAAGTCCCAGGGCCATCAATCCGCGTAGGACTTCGTCTCTTCCGATGAGGGGGGTGTTCATTCCCCCTTTCTCACCTACATCGTCATCCCTATCAACGCAGAGTATCAGCTTTTTCATATATTGCTCTCCGGGTCGCCGAACCCCTCAATCCATGCTAGATCGGGGAAAGGTATATTTATCGTCGCATATATTTAAAACCTCCGATGCTCCTCACGCCTGAGAGTACAAGAACGTCGTAATGACCGTTATCCCATCAACACTTATCTCCTTCTTCTCCATGGTCAGTTCTCCTCGCACCTCCAAGAAGGTGTGCTCTTCATCCATCTCTTCCAGTTCCTCGCAGGTCCAAACATCTCTATCTCCCGGCATCCAGAGATGTGATCTTGAGATGAGGTGGGTGGAATATTCTGTCTCGCCGACCTCCGCCCGTATGGAAGAGGGATGTATGGTGATCATTCCCCTGCCATTGTATCCATGAGGGGGCTGGATGGTGGCTCGGAACGGAGAGGGGAACATCGATCGGGAATCGATCTCATCGGCCAGGGTCTCGGCAAGGTGTATGGCTTCCTGTCCATCGGCGTTCGTCTCAAGTGTGCGGAGAAGGGCAGTCGCGGAGCAGATCAGGGCCACAAGCGTTAACACGCTGACCATTCTGACGGGAAACCAGGATATCATCCATCTGCCTCCGTAGGGGGTGGGATCATGTGGTGGGATGTGGTAGAACTGTGGAGTGCCCGTCCCGTGTTCCCTATGAGTTGGTCCATTCTACCATCACCGCCCTATCCGGTTCTCGATCCCCGGTAAAATCCATATCGTCCACAACCGTGAGGGTCAAAGCATGGAGACCCCTGTGCAACACCATCGAGCCCCCATCCTCTGAAACGAGGAAGAAGCTAGGATCGTGGCTGGACATGTGGACCTCTCCCATCCACAACATCTTGTAGGACAAGGAGGAAGAGCGATAGCCAGAGCGAGGAGGGCCGCCTATGGTGAACCGTTCCATTCCTTCTATGCGGAGATCGAGATGGATAGATCTCTTTCCCCCTTCTCCTCCGACCACCAGCTGTCTAGCCGCTAAGAGGAAGCCCTTTGCCTCTTCCTCTGTTCTTCCCAATGCCGCCTGATGCTGCACGGCCTCGAAGGAAGCCAGTGCAGGAGGTATGGTTATCATCAGCACTGCCAGTGAGACCATCAACCGCAGTGGCAGACCCTCTATACCATGGGCATCGGAGCGTAGCCTCTTCACGTTGAACCATCCGGCTAGTTCACGATTATGGTCTCAGGTATCTCCTTGGTTATGGTCCCGGTGTATTTCGCCATCACGTTTATCTCGCCGTATGAGTCTCCATGAAGGTCAGGGGTGAAGTTGAAAACAGCCTCTCCCCTGGACGTGGTCTTCTTCATCATGGATACTCCCGCACCGTCTAGCGTTATGGTCACACCCTCTAGCTTGTTCCCGGAGGAATCGTAGGCGGTGACCACTATCCTGGCGTCGCTGCCGTCCGTCAGCTCGTCCGGGTCTATCTCTATCTTGTCAAGGTCCTTCCCCTGCACTCCACTGGTCCATCCCAGCAGGATCACCATGGACACGGCGGCTATAGGCCTATGCACGGAATAGAGTATATAACCTCCAACATAGGGGTTTATATACCCTCTTTTGAGGGGGTGTTTTAGAGTGTCTGGACAGAAGGTTGCGATATATGTTAGGGTGAGCACTAAAGAGCAGGCTGAGAACAATTGGAGCCTTGAAGGTCAGGTGAAGGAGTGTAGAGAGTATTGCGATGCTCACGATTGGAGTGTTGTGCGGCTCTACAAGGATAAGGGCTATTCTGCGAGTACATTGGAGCGGCCCATGTTGACGAAGATGTTGGAGCATGCGACCTTGGGCTTGTTTGAGCGTGTTGTGCTGTGGAAGTATGATAGGTTGTCGAGGGACAACATGGATTTCCCTGCGCTTCTGCACTTCTTCAACAAGCAGGATGTAGAGGTCTGTAGTGTGCGTGAACCTACGCCCAATGATGGCAGCCCGTACAACGAGTTTATCATTGGTATATTGGGCCTTGTTTCCTCCCTTGAAAGGCGGGTCTTGATGATGCGCATGGACATGGGTTACAAGGTTCGTCTGGAGAAAGGGTTTCACAAGGGCTCTAGCATCCCTCTTGGTTATTGGTATAACAAGGATACTGGATATTTGGAGATTGACGAGGAGGAAGCGGTTGTGGTGGGCTTGATGTTCAGCAAATACCTGGAGCTTGGCTCGGTGTGTGCTGTGAAGAACTGGCTTATGAGGAACGATGTGCCCACCAAGCGCGGCGGGTTCTGGTATGTTAGCACCGTCAGGCAGATGCTCGGCAACAGGACCTATCTAGGCGAGTACTGTTGCAAGAGTATAAAGTCCATACATCCGGAGGCCAGGATTATCGAGGATTGGGTATTTGATGAGGTGCAGCGGCTGTTGAAGTTGAACGAGGACAAGAGCCCGAAGCGGTGGAATGGAGTCAAGCTCAACGAGCACAAGGGTCAGATAAGCTTTGAGAACGATGATCCCGCGCTAACCGAATATCTGAGCTATAAAGCAGATATGCCCCTCTGTCCGCGCTGTGGACATTCAGTAGCCGTGAGCAAGTGGGGATATATTGTTTCTCCGACATGGGGAAAATTGCAGAAGTATGCTTGTAAGAAGTGCAACCACCAGTTCACGCCTCATCCAGATAAGACCAAAAAGATAGTTGATAGTTGTCCGGTGTGCAATTCAAAAGAATATGTAAAGCGGTCCGGATGGGGCAAGAGAGTTAGCGGAGAGCGTTTTCAACAGTTCTTCTGTAGGGCTTGTAGGAGAACGTTCCGAGGAGAGTATAAAGAGGTCGATGGGATAACTCCAGCAATCATCTAAAGGAACTTAATCAAGCATCCTTTGGGTAGGAGTAGCCGCAGGGAGCGAAGCGAAATCTTGTATGCATATACAACCCATTTCTTCTTCGTTTTCTAACACTTTTCAAGTTATTTCTTCATAGTTCTGATTCCCCAAAAAATTGGAGGTTGACTCCAGATTTCTTTGTTTATTTTGTTTAGTAAAAGGCGTAGTTCTTCGATTACCTCAGAGTAAAGTGTTGGGTCGTTCTCTATAGCCAGCTTTAGATCTACTGCTAAATTTTTGGTCTTCCTTTGTACCCTATGCCTGAGTACTTTGGAATAATTTCGGTTGAATGACGCTCTATCCAATATATAATCCAACTCACGCTCGCTAAATCCACCTGGCATAGTATCACTAACCCAGCACTGTCGATTTCTCTAGTGATATCACTAGCTTTTTTGGCGGGCATACGGAGTAATCTGTCAATGACTTCGAATCAAGAGCGCATGCCTGGACGCCTCCCTTCGAGAGGAGATGAGTTCCAGAAGGCATACAGAGAAAATCCCAAAATCACTAGATTTTTAGACAGTGCCCACTAAACCCATAAAAACTTCTAGTACATAAGAGTTACTGATTATAGTAACCAAAAAGAGTAGAGCTAGTTAATGCTTTTTCTTTACTGGCATGTCGTAATAAATAACAACACATATATATGAAAACTAAGAGGGTATTCATGCCCAGTTTCAAGCAGTGGCCTGTATATCTCTTTCGTAATTCATCCCTTATGATTCTATTGATCATCTTAGGGTGTGTTGCGATTATCGGAGTACTATCGCTATGGGCAGAATCATTTGGAATAATTATAGGTGGTGGTGTGTTTGGAATAGTCAGTTTACTGATTAACCTAATATCAAATATCATTTATAATAATATTAAGGGTTCTTGCAACTCTGACATTGTAATAGAAAAAATGAAGGTAGAGATAGTAATTATCAAGATAAAATATGAAAACAACGTGAATAAATTAAGACAAAAAGACTACAAATAAACACTCAAGACACGATACTCATATCCTAGTTGGGAATCTTTCCCTTTTCAATAGGAAGGGGTTTTATTCCAAAAGGAAAGACAACACACACCTAATCTTATTAATCTTTAAACCATATTTCTTAATAGAATACACATGCTATTGGATAATGGTATAAATATTTTAAGCTTACGCTTTTTGCTCACGATTGCGTATAACGTTTCCAGCATATACGAAGTTTCGGCAAAGCCGAAATTTAGACGAACGAAGTAAGTCATATATGCTGTGTTAGCCGCTGTCGGAATTTATTTATTTTTCTCGTTGTTAGATTTATTCATTACGGAATGCAATAACGGACTTGTGAAAAAATAGGTTTTTTGGGAAAAAGGTGATGATTTGAATGACATACTTTCTTTACTCCTAAATATATCTGCTGTTTGGTCATTCGCTTCGTTGATTGATTTTAAAATACAGAACAAAAATTTTGCAGTTGCCGGATTGTCTGTGATTAGAGCAGCATCTCTTTTTTCCGCTTCCATTATAAGAGTAATATGTTGTTTTAACTGAATTATTGTTTCCATTAATGATTCTTGTGAGCGATAACCTACAGATGTTAAGTTAAATAAATTCTTTGATGCATTCACTAAATCATAATCAATTACATCAATTTTTTCAATAACTCTTTGTATTTTTATAGAATTGATACTTGTGTTCTCATATCCCCTAATTGATTCAACTAACCCATGATCGATAAAAGGTTCTAAATCTGACCAAAATTCACATTTATGTTCCAACAGCTCCTTTTGATTATTTAAACCAATTTTTCTATCATTAGTATTTAATATTGTAGGACCTTCTGATTCTGGATCATTCCAATATGCCGTACAAAATGGCAATCCATTTTTATACTGCTCAACATTTCGATAAAACCAT
>DAOVJP010000098.1 GCA_030673205.1 Thermoplasmata archaeon | reverse complement strand
GTTCTTCAAATAATGGACATCCACGTTCTCGTAGGAGTGATCCTTGGATAGGGCGTCCCTTTTCCGGTTTGGGTGCATGGCTCTGGTAAGGAACAAGGGGATGTAAGGTCTAGTGGCTATGACGACCACCTTCTCAAAGTGCTTTCTGAGAACCTCCACGCGGGAGCGGATGAAGGAGGCGCTTATGCTGTCCTCGGCGTGCGGATACCTCGTGGTTATTATGAGAAGTCTTCTCCCTCGCATAGGTACCAACTCAGGGCGTAGAGCATCCAGGCCTGCCACCGGATATATGGGAGGCGGTTCATAAACCATTTGTGCTTCTGATAATAGAAATAGCCCCGGGGGGCCAGGAGGTTGTTCAACGTCCATCCCAGTATCCTGTCTGCATATTCTCCACTCCCCTCCACACGGTCCCCCAATCTGGAGAACGTGGTTATGCCCTGGGCCTGGTTGTGAAGGTCCACTGGCCAGAGCTGTGGATGTCGCATATATGCTCTGCCGTCGGGAGTGAACTGTCGTTTGTAGAACTCGCCTCCCCTCCGTATGGCCCGGGAATACTTCTTATCCTCGGGTTTCACGGCCTCCACATACCACATGAGCGAGTCCAATATAAATCCCTGGTGCCAGTCGGTCTGGGCCCTCGCCCTCCCCGTTACCGGGTCCAGGCTGTAATCCCACCTCCCGCTGCTCCGTTGGTGGTGCATGGTGAAGTCCATCGATCTGGTCGCCATCTCCAGCAGCTTTTCCTCCCCTGTGTGGGAGTATACCCGTGCCAGCAGGGAAGACCCGAGGACGTTGGCGTTGAGCACCATATCCCTTTCAACAGGGGTGTAGCTGAAACATACGCCATAGCGCTTCTCTGTCCGGGGGAGAGCCTCCAGAATAAAATCACATGCGCTCCTTGCAACCTCAAGCGCTTCTTTCTTCTTTGTCATCTCGTAGTAGTCCAGAAGGCCTTGGCCCACATACGCTGTCACGACTATGTTCGGCGTCCATGCGGGAAGAAGCCGATTCCTATCCTGCCATGGATAGTTGTAGCCCCAGCAGGAGCTGTCGTATCCCTGGGAC
Source organism: Thermoplasmata archaeon (assembly GCA_030673205.1). Lineage (GTDB taxonomy): Archaea > Thermoplasmatota > Thermoplasmata > JAGHBH01 > JAGHBH01 > DAOVJP01. The sequence continues at coordinate 4,731 of DAOVJP010000098.1, read as the reverse complement.
CGGTGCTCCAGGAGCCATCGGTACAATTTCTTCATCGTGTCCTGGCCCGTGTATCCTGCCCTGTGAAGCCGCGAGTAGGAACTAAGGAATATGCCCATGGCCTTTGGGTTCGGTTCTTTTTCAACGCCGAAGGCCTTTCGAAGGTCGAGGGGAGAATACCTGAAGAAGAGGGTGGCGGCGAGGCGTGGCCATTTTGCTTTCAGTCCCCCTATATGCGGGGAGTTCAAAGCGTCCATGGGATCGTAGCCTGTGAAGCCCTGTGCCTCGACGTGCCTCAATAGCAGTTCAAGGGACTGCTCCGCTCTCCTTTTTTCCTTCTTCGCAGTCATATTGACCTGGGCGCATCATCCCGATGTGAGTATTTGAAGCTGAGGGATTAAAAACCTTTTATACTCTTTCCCCTCTTCGCAATCATCATGCCAGGGATGAAGCGCGCACTGTTCCTCATGCTCGGAGGCGTACAGTTCAGGAATATCGGCGGCCCGAATTTCGATAAGACACAATGGGCGAGCGAGAAGGAACTAGAGCAGCTCCAGAACAGGCTCCTTCAGCGCCTCATCACCCATGCATATTCCAACGTTCCTTTCTGGAGAAGAACGATGAGAGAGCGGGGGCTCACGCCCGAGGACATAAAGAACACGAAAGACCTGGAAAAGCTGCCCATGGTGGACAAGGAGATGATGAGGGACAACCCCCAGTTCATCGCTAAGAACTCCTGGAGATACTTCCCGCACAGAATATACAGCGGCGGCTCCACCGGCCGGGCCTTTGGTTATCTCATCACTCCTCTGGTCACGTATTGTGGTAGGGAGTATATGGAGAGAGGGTTCTCCTGGGCGGGTTGGGAACGGAAGGATAGGATAGCAACCCTCACCGGCGGAGGCCTGGGAGTGGGCGATCTTATGCTGGACTGTGTAAGTATGAGCGACAAGGTCATGGGGGGTTATGTGAAGAGGATAAGGGAGGGGAACATATCCTTCTATAGGGGGGTACCAACAGCCCTTGCCACCTTCGCCGAATATGTGAAGAAGGAGGGACTGGACATGAAGAAGAAGGCGGTGTTCACCACCTCCGAGATGCTTTTTCCCACGCACCGGAAATTGATAAACGAAGTGCTCGGCACATGTTTCGATGGATATGGGGCGAGCGACGGAGGGAGCAGCGCATACGAATGCGACAGACACCAGGGCTGGCATATTGCGAAGGACCGCTTTATATTGGAACTGACGAAAGGAGAAGAACTCGTCCCCGTGGGAGATGAGGGTATCGTGACCTGCACCGATCTCTACAACTACGCCATGCCTTTCATACGCTACCGAAGCAACGATCTGGCCGTCGCCTCTGACATGCTCTGTGAGTGCGGCAGGAGCCTTCCTCTGCTTTCCCGGATAAAGGGGAGGACCACGGATGTTATTAGGACAGATAGCACGGTGTTCAACGGCACGGAGCTGGCGAACCACATACTGGGTCTCGAACTGCCCATGGTCGCCTTTCAGATAGTCCAGAAGAGCAGAGATGAGCTCCGTATCAACGTGCACAAGAAAGAGCAGTGGGGGTCGGAGCACGAGAAGATGATAATGGATGCGATACTAAGGTATGATCCTGCTCTCGTTATAGAGTTCGAATATGTGGAGAAGATAGCCAAGACGCCTGCCGGGAAGAGCAGATACGTGGTTGGATCATAGTTGCAGGCAAAATCTCCTGCTGTATTCCGGATCCTCCAGCATCTTCGCCCGGCTCTCAGGGTAGTTCTCCACGAACCACACCATCAACGCGGTGACATCGATCTTATCCTTCAACAGCTTCGCCCGTCTCGCCTGCCACTCCGCCTCTTTGGTCTGGAGACAGGTGTCCACTCTCTTGATGGCCTTTCTAATGTTCAGCCCTGTGTGATACAGGAGATGGTACCTCTTTTCGTCCGCTATGTACCCCATGTTGAGTGGGTTGACATATATCGCAGGGGTGCCGAGCACGGCGGCCTCGGATGCCATGGTCGCTCCCTCCCCAATATATAGGCTAGCATAGGCCATGGCGTCATGTATCCTGTGCGGTGATATTCGGATCCTATATTTCCGGAACTCTCGGGGAAGCTCCCCTTCCGAGGTTATCAGCGGGGTGGCGTATCTCGCTATCTCTTTCACAAGCCGCGATCTATCTCTCTGGCTGAACCCGCCGTGGATGACGTCATGGCTTGCACCCCAGGATACAAAACGGATGATGGCGTATTTCTCCCCTTTCTCCACACCTAGCTCTTCCAGTACCGAAGGGTCGGGTTTGAATCGGTTGGGGTGCAGATAGGCCAGTTCGTGGTAGCCATCATACTTTATGTGTTTGGGCCCCAGATATTTGGTGAAGCAGGAGGGGGTGAGTATAGCGCTGGAGAAAGGGCGGTAGAGGGCTATCTGTTCACTGGCGTGTTCCGTGTCATCGAAGCTGATGCAGGGCTTCTTGAGGAAGAAGGAGGCGTGGGATGCGCGTATGGCGGCTAGACCCATCAAGATGTCCGGTCTGAACGGCTTGACCCCGGAGAAGAGCTTCAGGTCCAGGCCGGGCAATGTGAAGAGCTTGCTGAGAGGGTAGGGACGGTGTCGACCCAGCCGCAGATATTTGAATCTATAGTGGTTCAGGAGACGGTAGCTGAGCTCTTTCTCTATGGCGCTGAGGAACACTTTGTGCCCTCTTTTCTCCATCTCCCAGACGAAGTGCTTGAAGAAATGCACATGTCCAGGGTGGTTGATGTCCACAGCAATTCTCATCTTCTTTCCTCTGTGTTCTCAACTGTTCTCAGTCGTTTCTCTGTGTTCTCAGTTATCATTCACCCTCTTTTATCACTTCGCATCCATATTATGTCTATTCGTCACTTAGCATATTTCTCGTATATGATGTCTGGCAGCAATCCCATCTTGCAGGCGATCTTGATGAAGAATCGAAGCCGGTGTATCGTGGAATATGAGGTATGATAAACGTGGAATGACCTGGGCGGGGCGGACATGATATCGTCGAACTCCTCCTCGTTTATGCCGAACCGCCCCAATATGTAATCCTTGTCCGCCTGGACCTTCTCTATGGGATAGGGCTTCTCCCCTATCTTCTTCAACGCCTCTTCCCGTGTCATCTTTCCTGAGCGGATACGGGCCGATAATGTGACCTTCCTCTTATCGATGCCGAATTTCTCCAAAAGCAGGTAGGAGGCGACGAACCTGGTGTATATGGACTCGTAGTGGTGGCCTCCATAATCCTTCCACCCAACCTCCTTTTCGAGCAGCTGCCCCGCCTCCTTCTTGTCGTAGTCTATGTACTCTAAAGGCCGGTACTCCTTTATTCTCCGTATGAAGACGTAGGATATCAGGTTCGTTATCTTCAGGTTGTCGAAGTGCTCGAGTCGCTTCTTCTTCCCATGTTTCTTGTACACGCTCTCGATGTACGTTCCATCCATGTAGGTCCAGCCCCTGGGGACAGAGCCCTCGGTGCGGAAGCTGTGGCCGTTCAATATGGATGGTATGTTCTCCTCCTTCGCGACCCGGAACAGTGTGGAATAGATGCCTATGTCCGTGGGCACTTCCACGTCGGGGACCGATGCTTTCAGGAAGGCCAGCTGCAGGTCGTTGAACTCTTCCAGGTCCACTTGCACGGTCTTGATGTCCACAGCCAGTTTCTCCACGGCCTTCCTCATGTTCTCTTCCGCTATCTCCGAGTTCCAGCCGTTGTCCAGGTGGACGGCTAGGGGTCTTATGCCGACCTTCTTCGCCCAATATATAAGATAGGTGCTGTCGCACCCTCCGCTCACACCGACCACACAATCGTACTTCTTTCCCTTCCCCCTACTCTTTATCTCTTCCACCATGTTCTTGAGTCGCTGTTCTCGTTCCTCTCCCCCGGGGAACTTCTCTTCTAGGAGGTCGTGAAGTTTGCAATAGGTGCACTTTCCATTCTCGTCGAACTCTATATCGGGCACCGTTGTGTCCATTATGCATCGCGAGCAGACATGGGGGGTGTCCTTCATCTCCCCTTCCCTCCCCTGACCTTTCTCAAGACATATTTCCCCGGGTTCTTGATGTTCTGCAGGATGAGCTCCACCGCCCAATCCCCGAAGCTGGTGGCCCATCGGTTGGGGTGTGCTAGAATATATATATTGAGTGGCCTATTTTTTTTCACATGGGCTATGACGCCCTCGGTCCTCTTTATGTTGAGAGGGGAACGAGAGGTGTTGTCCCGCATGCTGTACCTCCTGTCCCACCTTCTGCCAGTGTCCGAAAAATAAAGCCATTTGTCGAAGTCCACGGACAGATATGCCTCGCCCGTTATCCCTTCCGTCGACTTGGGTTCTCTTCCCTTCCACAGGTCCAGGTTGTTAAAGGGAGAGGCGGGCCGACCATGCATGCACACGGTCCTCACCGACACATGTTCCCGCATCTCCTCCAGTTCCCGCAGGAACAGCGTCCACGCCTTCTCTGCATCCCCCTGCGTCTTGGACAGTGTCTCGTAGTGGTAACCCACCTCGTGCCCCAGAGAAGATATCTCCTTCATCATGTCCGGATCGAACACCCCGGGCATATGTCGGAAATAGTATGTGCTCGCTATCCCTTTATCCTTCTCCATTTTGGCCATTAGTTCGGCTACTCTCTTCTTCTTAGCCTCCTGAAGTAGGGCCACCTCTTTTTGAATTGCCTCCATTGATTCATCTAACTTGGCTATTTCGTTAATTTGTTGTTTAAAGTTCATTTTACTTCT